>CAZGTR010000001.1:0-40674 GCA_964528715.1 uncultured Oscillospiraceae bacterium
GCATGGCAATGTTCAGACCGGTCTGACCGCCGATGCCGGGGATGATGGCATCGGGCCGCTCATAGCGGATGATCTTGGCCACATATTCCAGAGTCAGGGGCTCCATGTAGACCTTGTCAGCAATGATGGTGTCGGTCATGATGGTGGCGGGGTTGGAGTTGCACAGGACCACCTCGTAGCCTTCTTCCTTCAAAGCAAGGCAGGCCTGGGTGCCGGCATAGTCAAACTCTGCCGCCTGACCGATGACGATGGGGCCGGAGCCGATGATCAGAATTTTTTTGATGTCCGTTCTTTTTGCCATGGGAAAACCTCCTAGTAAATAAACCAGCTTCTTAACTTACTTCGCTTGATAAACGAGCTTGCCGCCGCTGACGGTGGCGATACATTTGCCGGAAACCTTCCAGCCTTCAAAGGGCGTTGCTTTGCCTTGGGAGAGAAGATCATTGGGGTCGATGGGATAGCTTTCGTCTAGATCCCAGATGGAGTAGTCACAGCCCATGGGAATGCCGAAGCGCTTCCGGGGGGCGGTACACATCAGCTCCACCAGCCGCTCAATGGTCAGGATACCGGGCTTGACCAGATAGGTATAGAGCAGGGAGAAGGCCGTTTCCAGCCCTACGATGCCGAAGGCGCTCTTTTCAAGGCCCCGACTCTTTTCTTCTGCCGAGTGGGGGGCGTGGTCCGTGGCGATCATGTCGATGGTGCCGTCTAAGATCCCCTCGATCAGCGCCTGCCGGTCCTCTTTGCTCCGCAGGGGTGGGTTCATTTTGAAGCGACCGTCCTCCTGTAAATCGTTTTCGTCCATCAGCAGATAATGGGGAGCTGTTTCACAGGTCACATCCAGACCTTCGGCCTTGGCGTTGCGGATCAGTTCAACACTTTCTTTGGTGGAAATGTGGCATACATGGTAGCCGCATCCCGTTTCCTGCACCAGTTCCAGATCCCGCCGAATCTGGCCCCATTCGCTTTCAGAGCAAATGCCCCGGTGACCGTGGGCCTTGGCATAGGCACCGTCGTGGATGTAGCCGCCCCGCAGGAGGGCATTGTCCTCGCAGTGGGCCACGATCAATTTCCCGCTCTCTTTTGCAAGGCCCATGGCGGTGCGCATCATGTTGTCGTTTTGAACGCCCCGCCCGTCATCGGAAAAGGCAATGACATTTTCTGCCATTTCCGGAAGGTCTGCCAGCTTTTCGCCCTTTTCGCCCACCGTGATAGCGCCGTAAGGGTAAACCGCAATGCAGGCGTCCCGGCGGATGATGTCCAGCTGCTGTTGCAGATGGGCCATGGTATCCGGCACGGGGTCCAGATTGGGCATGGTGCATACGGCGGTGTAGCCACCCCGGGCGGCAGCTTGGCTGCCACTGGCGATGGTCTCCTTATAAGAAAAACCCGGCTCTCGGAAGTGCACATGCACATCACAAAAACCGGGTAATATCAAATAGGAATGATGGGAAAGGGAAATATTGAGAGAAGAAAGAGAGGCAACGACCCCATTGGAAAATGTCTGCCCCAAAGAACCGGAGATGAGCTTCGTCTTGGTGTTCGCAGTCATGGTGATCCCTCTTTCTGTAAAAAAGTCCTGCCATCAGAGATGGCAAGACGGCTCATTTTTTGCAAGCCATCATAGCTTCCGATAGATTATACCACAGGGCGGGGGCAATGTCAATGGGAATTTGTCGAAATGTGCAAAAATGCGGATCGGCTTTGTGCAAGGTGACAATGTCACGGTGAACCGGAGGAAATTGGGGTATACTGAGAGAAAAAAGGAGAAAAAGATATGGATACGATCTACGATGTTTTGATCCTGGGCGGTGGCCCGGCAGGATATACGGCGGCGCTGTACGCCGCCCGGGCGGGACTTCGGACGCTGGTGCTGGAACGGATGGTGCCCGGCGGTCAGATGGCGCTGACCCACATGGTGGATAATTACCCCGGCTTCGGTGATGGCATTGACGGCTACACCCTGGGGGAGAAGATGAAAGCGGGGGCCCAGCGCTTCGGGGCCCAGACGGTGTTTGCGCAGGTCAAGGACATCCGCCTGGAGGGAGAAGTAAAGGAACTGCATACGGATAAGCAGGTCTACTATGGTCGCACGGTGATCCTCGCCACCGGGGCGGTGCCCCGAAAACTGGGGCTGCCGGGGGAAGCTGAACTGACCGGACGAGGTGTCCATTATTGTGCCACCTGCGATGCCATGTTCTACCGGGGCAAGACGGTGGTGCTGGTGGGCGGTGGGAATTCCGCCGCAGCGGACGCATTGACACTGGCGAGGGTCACAGAGAAGGTCATTTTGGTCCACCGCAGGGATACTTTGCGGGCATCGAAGGTATACCACGACCAATTGGAAAAGACGGAAAATTTGCAGATCCGCTGGAACAGCGCCGTCACAGCGCTGCATGGGCAGTCCCATCTGGAAAAGGTGACGGTGCGGGATGTTGTCACTGGGGAGGAGACGGATATCCCCTGCGACGGCCTGTTTGTCAGCATCGGGCGGATGCCTGCTACGGAGCTGTTGACCGGGAAAATACAGTTGGACGAAAATGGTTACATTCTGGCGGGAGAGGACACCGAAACCAACATCCCGGGGGTGTTTGTTGCTGGGGATGTGCGGAAAAAGCCCTTGCGGCAAATCGTCACTGCCGCAGCAGATGGTGCAGTGGCGGCTGAAAAATCTGCCGAATATCTGGGCAATTTTATTGCGTGATGAAAAGATGTATGCTATAATGTGGGCAAATGTATATGGGAGGCGAGGCTCGTGCATTATGCGACCATTAAAAACTGTGACATTGCCAACGGCCCCGGTGTCCGTGTGAGCCTGTTTGTGTCCGGCTGCACCCACCGCTGTAAGGGCTGCTTCAATGAAGTGGCATGGGATTTTGACTATGGTACCCCCTTTACCCGGGAGACAGTTGATCAGATCCTGGATATGCTGCGGCCCTCCTATATCCGGGGATTGACCCTGCTGGGCGGCGAGCCTTTCGAGCCCCAAAATCAGGGCCCCATCCTGGAGCTGCTTCGGGCAGTAAAAAGAAATTACCCACAGAAAAGTATCTGGGCCTTCTCTGGCTATTTATTCGAGACCATCTGCTCCGGCAGGCTGGGAAAGTGGGAGACCACGAAAGAATACCTGAGCTATCTGGATGTGCTGGTGGACGGGCCGTTTATGCAGGAAAAGAAAAATCTGAACCTGCGCTTCCGGGGCTCGGAAAATCAGCGGCTCATCGATGTGAAAAAATCTCTGGAAGCGGGGACGGTCGTCCTCTGGGATGACGGACAGAAAGGAATGGACAAATGAATACCATTGCAGTAAAAAAAGTGAGAGAAAATGCGATCCTGCCTACCTATGGCTCCCGGGAGGCGGCGGGGGCAGATCTGTACGCCTGCCTGGAGGAACCGGTGACCATTCAGCCGGGGCAGACGGTGTTTATTCCCACGGGCCTTGCCATGGAGGTGCCCAAGGGTTGCGCCGGTCTTGTGTATGCCCGCAGCAGCATGGGGGCCAAACGGGGCCTGGCTCCGGCCAATAAGGTGGGCGTTATCGACAGCGACTACCGGGGGGAGATCTCCGTGGTGCTGCATAACCACGGCGGCATTGCCCAGACGGTGGAGCCGGGGGAGCGGATCGCCCAGCTGATCATCACCCCGGTGCTGACACCGGCGTATGAGCAGGTGCAGGCGCTGACGGATACCCACCGGGGCACCGGCGGCTTTGGCTCCACCGGTAAGTAAAAGAGAATATTCCAAGGAGGCTTCGTTTATGGAGATCATCAGTGCATTGGTACAATTGCTGGGCGGTCTTGCCATGTTCCTGTATGGCATTGAGCTGATGGGTGACGGCCTGAAGAACTGCTCCGGCGCCGCATTGAAGCGGGTGCTGGAAAAGGTCACGGGCAATGTGATCCTGGGCGTGCTGACGGGCACATTGGTAACGGCTGTGATCCAAAGCTCCACGGCGACCATCGTGCTGACGGTGGCGCTGCTGGGTGCGGGTGCACTGAATTTGAGGCAGGCGGTATCCATCGTCATGGGCGCCAACATCGGCACCACCGTGACGGCGCAGATCATTCGCCTGGGATCCATCCAATCAGACGGAAGCCTCCTTTTGTGGTTTTTCAATACCGATACCCTGGCGCCGTTGGCGCTGATCATCGGGATCGTGCTGCTGATGTTTATCAAGCGCAAGAGCGCTAAGCCCATGGGGGATATCTGCATTGGCTTCGGCGTTTTGTTCGTGGGCCTAAATTTGATGACCGAGGGAGTCAAGCCGCTTATTGGCACCAGTGCATTTGCAGCGTTCGTGGGGATCTTGGAAAATCCCATGCTGGGTATCCTATTCGGCCTTGTACTGACGGTGATCGTCCAGAGTTCTTCCGCAACGGTGGGAATGCTCCAGACCGTTGCCTCTGTGCCCGGCTCCGGTATCACCTTTGCCATGGCATATCCTGTGATCATGGGTATCAATTTGGGTACCTGCGTCACCACTGCCATGGTCTGTTCTATCGGTGCGTCCAAGGACGCCAAGCGCACGGGAGTTGTCCACATTGCCTTTAATACCATTGGCACGGTGCTTTTTATGCTTGTAATGACAATTCTGCAAACAAACGGTGCTTTTGGTGCTGATTTCTGGGCCGGGGCAGTGGATAGTGGCAGCATTGCCAATTTCCAGACGGTGTTCAATCTTTTAACGGCGGTAGCATTGGTGCCGTTCACGCCGCAGCTGGTGAAGCTGTCCATGGCGATCATCCGGGAGGAACCGGAAAAGCCGCACAGCTATCCCCAGCTGCACACCTTGGATGAGAAGCTTTATATCTCACCTGCGGTAGCCGTGTCGGAGGCGACCAAGGCGGTGGCGGCGATGGGCCGTATTGCCTGTGAGAACTTTGCCCGGGGATGTGAACAGCTCCTTTCTTATGACGAAGGACGAACGAAGATCATTGACGAGGACGAAGATCAGCTGGACCGGTTTGCGGATCGGGCAAACCACTTCTTGGTCGGCCTGGGCAGGTGTGTGGAAAATCAAGACGAGGAGCGGCAGCTGGATCTTTTGTTGCAAACGGTGCCGGACTTGGAACGTATCGGTGATTACGCCACGAATTTCTGCGAATTGGCCCAGAAAATAGCCCAGGATGGAAGCAGCTTTTCAGAGACTGCACAAGGGGAGTTGAAGCTGATGACCCGTGCGGTGATGGAAATTCTGGAGACCACTGTGTCGGCCTTGAGCCGGGATGATGACGATATGGCGAAGTCCATCGAGCCATTGGAGGAAACCATCGACGATATGGTGATGATCCTAAAAGATCGGCACACCAAACGACTGAAAACGGGCAATTGTTCTGTGAGTTCAGGCTTGGTGTTCATGGAAGCACTGACGTATTTTGAACGTGCCTCGGATCAGTGCTCCTCCATTGCGGTTCTGATGTTGGCAAGGCACAATGAGGAAATCTTGCAGGATCACTACCTGTACCTGCGGCAGATCCACGAGGGCAACGATGAAGCCTATCGCAGCGAGCTGGAACGCCGCAGAGGGCAGTATATCAAACCCTTGCAACAGATCAAATAAAACAACTCCCCACATCCACGGATGCGGGGGGTTCGTTATCAGTAAAACAGAAGATCGGAATAAGTGGGATAGGGCCAGAAGGATTTGTCCGTCAGTTGCTCCAGAAGATCAGCATCCTGGCGAATGACTTCCATCCCGGGGACCAAGCGGGCACTGCAATGGGCGACTGCCTGCTCATTTTCACAGGGAATGGCTTCCAGTAGCGCTTGCAGCTGGCAGCAGTTGTCGTAAAGAGCGTCTGAGGTAGCACTGATCCGCTCCAGAAGGGAAGCCTCAGCCTTTGCGGCAATGCCCAGAGATTTTTTCTCCAGCACTGTCTTTGCCAGCTTTTCACTGTAAGAGATGGCGGCAGGCAGGATCTGGTGCATGACCATGTCGGTACAGGTCCGGGCTTCGATGGAAATGATCTTCCGATAGGATTGCAAATGGATATCATATCGGGCCCGAAACTCTGCCTCTGTATAGACACCCCGGCGAGTGACCAGATCGATGTTTTTGGGAGAGATGTAGGTGGGCAGGGCTTCAGCGGTGTTTTTCAAATTGCTAAGGCCACGGCGGGCGGCTTCTGCCTCCCACTCGGGGGAGTAGCCGTTGCCATTGAAGATGATCCGCTGGTGGGCAGTGAGGGTGTCGCAGACCAGCTTTTGTAATGCTGCGTCAAAATCCTCTGCCTGTTCCAGAATGTCCGCAAATTTTCCCAGCTCCTCTGCCATGATGGTGTTCAGAGCGATGTTGGGTCCGGCGATGGACTGGGAAGAGCCTAGCATACGGAACTCGAACTTGTTGCCGGTGAAGGCGATGGGAGAGGTGCGGTTGCGGTCTGTGGTGTCCTTGGGGATGGAGGGAAGTACATCCACGCCGATACGCAGCAGATTTTTTTCGGGATCCTGGTAGTTGGTGCCATTGATGATGGACTCCACCACGGCGGTCAGTTCGTCCCCCAGAAAGATGGACAAAATGGTGGGAGGCGCTTCTGTTACGCCAAAGCGCCGGTCGTTTCCGGCGTAGGCCACGGTGCTGCGCAGAAAGTCCTGATATTCGTCAATGCCCTGGATGAATGCTGCCAGAAAAACCAGAAACTGGGCGTTTTGACGGGGCGTTTGCCCAGGCTTGAAGAGGTTTCTACCGGTATCGGTGCACAGTGACCAGTTGTTGTGTTTGCCGGAACCTGCCACACTGGCAAAGGGCTTTTCGTGGAGCAGACAAACAAGATCGTGTTTGGCAGCGCACTTTTTCATGATCTCCATGACAAGTTGATTGGAGTCGCAGGCATTGCCAGCTTCCGAATAGATGGGAGCCAACTCGTGCTGACAAGGGGCACCTTCGTTGTGCTTGGTCTTGGAGAGAATGCCCAGTCGCCACAGCTGTTCGTCCAGATCCTTCATGAAATTGGAAACCCGGGTGCGGATGGTGCCGAAATAGTGGTCGTCCAGCTCCTGCCCTTTGGGCGCAGGGGCACCGAAAAGGGTGCGGCCGGTCAGCCGCAGATCCATCCGCTGGGCATAGAGGGACTTGGGAATGAGAAAATACTCCTGCTCCGGGCCCACGCAGACTTGAACACGCTGCGTGGTGGTGTCACCAAACAGTCGCAGGATACGCACTGCTTCACGGGAAATTTCGTCCAGTGAGCGAAGGAGCGGTGTCTTTTTGTCCAGGGCTTCTCCGGTATAGGAGAAAAAGCAGGTGGGGATATACAGGCTCCCATCTTTGACAAAGGCAAAGGAAGTGGGATCCCAGGCGGTGTAGCCCCGGGCCTCAAAGGTGGCCCGAAGACCGCCGGAGGGGAAGGAACTGGCGTCTGGCTCGCCCCGGACTAATTCCGTGCCGGAGAATTCCATGATGACCCGACCATCGCCGGTGGGGCTGATGAAGGAGTCGTGCTTTTCGGCGGTGATACCAGTCATGGGCTGGAACCAGTGGGTAAAGTGAGTCGCACCCTTTTCGGTTGCCCAGATCTTCATGGCTTCTGCGATCTCGTTTGCCACTTCCAGCGGAAGGGGGGAACCGGTGCGGATGCAGTTTTTCCAGGCCTGGTAGGTTTCAGGTTGGAGCCGTTGCTTCATCGTAGCCTCGTTGAAGACATCAGTGCCGAAAATCGTTGGTACATTTAGAATATGACTCATAATCACAGCGCCCTTTCTGAAAATTCTTCCACATCAATTTTATCGGATACGTCAATAAGACGCAAGGATGAAAAATGACGGAATGCAATTGAAATTTTGCATTTTATTTGTGCAATGAGCATTATTACAGCTGAATATGAAATGAATTAAGAAATGACTTGCAATTTTGACGCCTATGGCATATAATGGAGAAAACTGGATCACATGAATTAATGGAAGGATGATGGAAATGGCCAGCTATTCCCGTAGAAGCCGTGAGGAGCTTCGGATAGAAGCAAAGAAGCTTATGGCCCGGTTTGAGGACCTGCGAAAGGAAAATCTGAATTTGGATATGTCCCGGGGCAAGCCCAGTAAAGCGCAGCTGGATATGGTCAGCGATATTTTGACAGTGCTGCCGGATGGAGACAGCTGCATTTTAAATGGGATCGACTGCCGCAACTATGGTGATCTGGCAGGACTGCCCTGTGCACGGGAGTATTGGGCAGATGTGCTGGGCTGCAAGCCGGAGCAGACCTTTGTTGGTGGTAATGCCAGCCTCAGCTTAATGCACGATCTCATCGCCCGGGCCTATACCCATGGCCTGACAGACAGCGTGCGCCCCTGGTGCAAGGAGGAGCGGGTGAAATTTTTGTGCCCCGCTCCGGGCTACGACCGGCATTTCCGGATCACAGAGCATTTCGGCTTTGAGCTGATCACTGTTCCCATGACCCCAGACGGGCCGGACATGGATATTGTGGAGGAATTGGTGACAGATCCTATGGTCAAGGGTATTTGGTGCGTGCCAAAGTATTCCAATCCCCAGGGCTATACCTATTCGGAGGAGACGGTAGACCGGTTCGCCGCGTTGAAGCCTGCGGCGCCGGATTTTGTCATCATGTGGGACAATGCCTATTGCGTCCATGAATTTGACGGCGAGTTCGAGCCATTCCGGGACATCATTTCCCTGTGTGAAGCTACCGGGCGGCCCAATATGGTCTATGAATTTGCCTCAACCTCTAAAATTACCTTTCCAGGAGCAGGCATTTCGGTACTGGCTTCCTCTGTCGCAAACATTGAGTATTTCAAAAAGCTGGCAGGAGTGCAGACCATTTCCTATGACAAGGTCAATCAGCTGCGCCATGTGCTGTACTTAAAGGATAAAGCCTATACACTGGAGTTGATGAAGCGCCATGGGGAAATTCTGGGACCGAAATTCAAAATGGTGCTGCATATGCTCCGGGCAGAGCTGACCAATAAGGGCATCGCCCACTGGCATTTGCCCAAGGGTGGTTATTTTGTCTGCGTCGCGGCTATGCCCGGCACTGCCAAGCGCACCCTGGAGCTGTGCAAACAGTTGGGCGTGATCTTTACGCCCGCAGGAGCGACCTATCCCTACGGCGTGGATCCCCACGACTCCATGATCCGCATCGCCCCCAGCCTTCCGCCCATGGAAGAACTGGAAAAGGCAATGGAAGTGTTCTGCGTCAGTCTGAAGATCGCCGCATTGGAAAAATATTTGGGTATCTCCCTGGAAGCATAAAATGCGCCCCGCACATCGTGCGGGGCGTTTTGAAGTGGTGTATCAGAAGCAGCGCTTATTACGCTCTTTCCGGCAATGTTCCTGATTGCCGCAATGGTAGCAGACCTCGGTGGCGGGATTGAACTCGTTCCGGGCAAATTTCACCAGATTGTCCACCGTGGTGGCGGCGATGTTGTCCAGGGCCTCCTGGGTCAAAAATGCCTGGTGGGAGGAAACGATCACATTGGGCATGGAGATCAGCCGCACCAGCTTATCATCCTGGATGATGTGACCGGAATTGTCCTCGTAGAACAGATCCGCTTCTTCTTCGTACACATCCAGACCGGCTGCGCCGATCTTCTCGGTGCGCAGACCGTCGATGAGCGCATCGGTGTCAACCAGACCGCCCCGGGAGGTATTGATGATAGTCACGCCCTTTTTCATCTTGGACACGGCGTCGCTGTTGATGATGTGCCGGGTCTCGTCTGTCAGGGGGCAGTGGAGGGAGATGACATCGCTTCTTGCCAGCAGCTCATCCAGCTCCACATAGTTGAGATCAGAATTGGGAATGGGGAACTTGTCGTAGCACAGGATGTTCATGCCAAAGCCCTTGCAGATGTCGATGAAGATCCGACCAATCTTACCGGTGCCGATGATACCGACGGTCTTGCCGTGCAGATCGAAGCCACACAGACCGGACAGGGAGAAGTTGAAGTCCCGGGTGCGGATATAGGCCTTGTGGATGTGGCGATTCAGCGTCAGCAACAGCGCCATGGCGTGCTCCGCAACGGCATAGGGAGAGTAAGCGGGGACACGGAAAATGTGGATCTTGCCGAAGCAGGCCCGGGCGTCAACGTTGTTAAAACCAGCGCAGCGCAGGGCGATGACCCGCACGCCGTACTCGTAGAGCTTGTTCACCACGGCCTCGTTGACGGTGTCGTTGACGAATACGCACACGCCGTCAAAACCGGCGGCAAGGGATACGGTGTCCTCGTTCAGGTGGGTCTCGAAGTACTTGACCTCCCAATCGGTGTCCTTCAGGTACCGGTCAAAGCCGGGGATGTCATAGGGTTTTGCGTCGAAGAAAGCTAGCTTCATAGTAATCACTCCTTTTGTATCGATAATAATACACTGATATAGTTCAAATGTCAATACCTTTTTTCATATTCCCGAAAAAAAGAATTTTATGTACAATCGGCGCAAACTATGATAAAATGAGTACGAGGTGTTGATATGAAAGAACTGATCAAGAAGCACGCCGATGTGCTGAGCTATTTGATTTTTGGCGGACTGACCACCGCCGTGAATTATCTGATCTATTTGCCCTGCTATAATATCTTGCACTGGGATGCCAGCGTCAGCAATATGGCGGCTTGGGTGGTTTCCGTTGCCTTCGCATTTTTGACCAACAAGCCCTTTGTGTTCAAGAGCCACGATTGGTCTGCAAAAGTGGTCTTGCCAGAGCTTTCCAAGTTTCTGGGCTGCCGGGTGGGTTCCGGGGTGCTGGAGACGGCGATCATTTTTATCACCGTGGATCTTGCCCATTGGAATGGCAACTGGATGAAGCTGTTTACTGCGGTGCTAGTTGTTGTTTTGAACTACTTCGGTAGCAAATTGCTGGTTTTTAAAAAGGAAAAGTAAGAAAAAGTCCGTGGCAAAAGCCACGGACTTTTTATGCGCCGTATTTCTCTTTTAGGTAGAGGATCGCCTGGCGGTAACCGTCGATCCCATGACCTTTGATGGTTTTTTCACAATACATCCCCGGATAGGATATCTGCCGGAAGGGCTCCCGGGCATCCACATCGGAGATATGGACCTCCACGGCGGGAATGGACACGGCTTTCAGGGCATCCAAAATGGCGACGGAGGTATGGGTATAGGCGGCGGGGTTGATGACGATACCGTCAAATTTCCCATAGGCCTGCTGGATGGTGTCCACGATGGCCCCTTCATGGTTGGACTGGAAGTGCTGGATCTCGATATCCAGTGCATTGCCGGTCTGCTCCAGCAGGGCCAGCAGATCTTCGTAAGAGTTTTTGCCGTAGATACCCGGCTCCCGAATGCCCAGCATATTGATGTTGGGGCCGTTGATCACGAGAATGTTCATTTGCGTTCCTCCCATTGCTTCAATATGGCGGCAACGGTGGTGTCCACGCCGCCGTTGTTGTCCACGTGGACATCCGCAAACCGGTCATACAGGGGCTTTCGAACCCGGTAAAGCTCCGAAAGAGCCGTGGCCTGGGACAGGGGGCGGCCCTCTGTTGCCAGGGCGTTCAGATCCCGATGGAGACAGAAGATCTGACCGTTCTGGTGCAGCAGCGGGTAATTTTCTACCCGGGTGACACAGCCACCCCCGGTGGCGATGACCAGGCCGGACTGTTTGCCCAGCTCTGACAGCACGCTGGTCTCCAAGGCTCGGAATGCAGCTTCTCCCTGTTTTTCGAAAATTTCCGGGATGGAAATGCCGGCCTTTTGGGCGATGGCTTCGTCTGCATCCACAAAATGCTTGCCGGTTTTGTCTGCCAGCAGGCGACCGACGGTGGATTTGCCGCTGCCGGGCATCCCGATGAGGATGATATTTTCCATCTGGTTGCGCAGAAGGTGGTAGATCTTGGAAATGGCATTTTCGTCCAGGGAATGCCCGGAAAACCACTGGGCGCTTTCCCATGCCTGGGCCACCAACATTTCAAGGCCGTTGGCGGTGACAAGGCCCAGCCCTTCCGCTTCCAGAAGCAGTGCTGTCCGGGCGGGATTGTAGATGATGTCCAGCACGCCCTCCAGCTTGGGAAAGCCGGAAAGAGACAGGGGCGCAAGGCCGGTATCCGGGTACATCCCCACGGGAGTTGCATTGACGATGAGGGCCGCATCGGCGTGCCGGTGGAGATTTTGATAGTTGTTTTCACCGGAGCGGGAGATGACTACTACATGAGCGCCCAGTTCTTCTAACACGGCGACAGCTGTGTTAGAAGCGCCGCCGCTGCCCAAAACCAGCGCCTTTTTCCCGGAAACGGAAAGCCCGGTGCGGCGCACCATGGTCTCAAAACCGAAATAGTCGGTGTTATGCCCCAGCAAAGAGCCGTCCGGCTGCCGCACGATGGTGTTCACCGCCCCCAGCTTTGCCGCAATGGGCGTTAGTTCCCGGCAGTAGGGGATGACCGCTTTTTTATAGGGAACTGTGACATTGAGCCCATGAAAGGCATCGCTTTTGAGAAATGTATCCAGCTCCTCCGGCTCTGTGGGAAACAGATCGTATGAGTAGCTCCCCAGATGGCTGTGGATCTGGGGGGAATAGCTGTGGGTCAGGTGACGGCCCAATAACCCGCAGCGCATTACACGACCTCGCAGTAGCTGCCCAGATACTTAAATTCCTCGCACAATTCATCCAGCTCGCACATCAGCTGCACGAATTCCTCGGAATAGATGGAGGTGT
The DNA here is from genome assembly GCA_964528715.1 of uncultured Oscillospiraceae bacterium. GTDB lineage: Bacteria > Bacillota > Clostridia > Oscillospirales > Oscillospiraceae > Faecousia. Next base: position 12,612 of record CAZGTR010000001.1, read on the forward strand.
CCAGATCAAAGTAGAACATGAACTCAAAATCACGGTCCGGAATGGGGCGGGATTCCAGCTTGGTCACGTTAATGCCCAGCACATAGAGCCGGGCCAGTACACGGTACAGGGCACCGGGACGGTGATTCAGCACCATCATGATACTGGTCTTATCGGAGCCGGGGTAGATCTCCAGATTTTTGCTGATACAAATGAACCGGGTGCGGTTATTGTCCTTGTCCTGGATGGAGGTGGCCAGATTTACAAGGCCGTACAGCTCCATGCAGTTGCGGCTGCTGATGGCAGCAACGTCGGTACGTCCGGAACGGGCGACCATTTCAGCTGCAACAGCAGTGTTTTCAACCGGGATGATCTTTACACCGGTAAGCGTGCTCAGAAATGCGCTGCACTGGCTGATGGCCTGCTCGTGGGAGTAGATCTCCTTGATATTTGCCAGGGTAGCGCCGGGAGCAGCCAGCAGGTTGTGATCGATCTTCAGACGGAAGGTGCGCACGATGGAGAAGTTATGCTTGATCATCAAATCATAAACCTTTTTAACGGAACCGGCGGTGGAGTTCTCAATGGGGAGAATACCATACTGGCACAGCCCCTGCTCAATGGCAGTGAAGATTCCCTCAAAATTCTTGAAATACATGATCATGGGGCTTTGGAACATTTTCTCACAGGCGATTTGGGCATAAGAGCCCTCTACGCCCTGGCAGGCCACCATGGGTGCCTTGGGGAACAGCTTGGGTGTATTCTCAATGGAGTCTGTGATCTGGCGATACAAGGCAGATACGGTGTTGTTGCGCTTGCTTTGGTAGCTACGGCTCAGCTCAAAGAGCATGGAGTAGAGTACCCGGGTGTAATTGTCCATCTCAGGCCCGGCCTGCTTGGCGACAGCCTGGAGCTTTTCCCGCTCCCGGGCCGGGACGAATACCGGCATATCGTGGGCTTTTTTGTAGTCCGCAATGCCGGCAGAGACGGCCATTCGTTTGGCAAACAGCTCCACCAGTTGGTCGTCGATTTGGTCGATCTGCTCTCGAAGTTCTTGAATATCCATGGTTTATTTCCTCCTGTTTGTCTGGGTGTTGCCCAGGATCATGTCAAAAATCGCAATGGCTGCGGCTGCCTCTATCACGGGCACCGCCCTGGGAACGATACAAGGATCATGCCGCCCCTGCACGGTCAAAACCGTGTTCTCCATCCGTACCAGAGAAATGCTCTGTTGCTGGCGAGCAATGGAGGGGGTAGCTTTGAGTGTCACGTCGAACAGCAGGGGCATTGCATTGGTAATTCCACCCAAAATGCCACCGCAGTGATTGGTGACGGTCTTCACTTCATTGTTTTCAATTTCGAAGGGGTCGTTGCTTTCGCTGCCCAGATGAGCGGCAAAAGTTTCGCTCCAACCAAATCCAACATTTTTCACGGCGGGGATGCCGTAGACGATTTGGGCGATGCGGCTTTCCACGCCACCGAACATGGGCTCTCCCAGCCCGGCAGGAAGTCCGGTGACAGCACATTCAATGCGCCCCCCCACGCTGTCACCCAGTGCTTTGACCCGTGCGATCTCGTCGAGAAAAACTTCAGCGCTTTCGGCTGTCAGTGTGGGGAAGATGCGCCCGACTCGGTCCAGCTGGGGTTCCGACGGGTCGAACCGGGGAGCGCAGTGTGCACCGATCTGGATGATGTGCGCACCAATATGAATGCCCATCTCTGCCAGCCATTGCTTACATAGTCCACCGGCAATGCACAGAGGGGCAGTTAGCCGACCGGAAAAGTGACCACCACCGGCGCTGTCTTGAAAACCGCCGTATTTGATCTGAGCGGTATAATCTGCATGGCCCGGACGGGGGCAGTCTTTCAGATCGTTATAATCTGAGGAACGGGTGTTGGTGTTGCGAATGATGGCGGCGATGGGGGCACCACAGGTAAAGCCGTCCTGCACGCCGGAGAGAAATTCCGGAATGTCTGCTTCTTTCCGGGGTGTGGTGTGATCACCATGTCCCGGTGCCCGGCGTGAAAGAAAGGACTGCAATTCTTCCGTGTCCACGGATAGCCCCGCTGGAATGCCGTCCAGCGTCATGCCGATGGCGGCACCGTGAGATTGTCCGAAAATGGAAAGCTTCAAATTTTCACCGTAGGTACTGCTCATAATATCCTCCTAACCGGCGGTATTCCTCCCAAAATTGGGGATACGATTTATTTACAGCCTGGGCACCCAAAATGGTCACGGGCTCCCGGGAAATCGTGGCGGCGATGGCGGCAGCCATGGCAATGCGGTGATCGTTGCACGTATCCACCGTGCCGCCCAGAAGCCCGGTGCCAAGAACAGTCAAGGTGTTTTCGTCTGCATACGCCTTGCCGCCTAAGTGGGTGATCATGGCAATGACGGAAGTCACCCGGTCGGACTCTTTCAGCCGCAGGCGGCGGATATCCGTGAACACGGCACCGTGACAGGCAGCCGCCGTAACTGCCAGAATGGGCACCAGATCCGGAATGTCGGCAGCAGATATTTCGGCATTTCCGGCAGATAGAGCCGGCAGCAGTGTCGCTGCGGTACGATCACCTTGGGGAGAATCCGCTGCAAGTCCCCGGATATCCAGGTCGCTTCCCAGTGTATTTGCCGCCAGGAAGAAGGCACCGTTGCTCCAGTCGCCCTCCACGGTCAGCACCCCGGGGGAGCGGAAGTGCTGACTGCCAAGGGGCTGTGTCGAGACCCCAAAGCGGCTGAGCGCTTCTTCCGTCATGCGCACATAGGGCGCCGATTCCAGTTTGCCGGTGACGGTGAGCTGGCTTTCCTTTTCCAAAAGGGAGAGGGCCAGCAGAAGACCGGTGATAAATTGGCTGGATACGCCGCCGTCGATTCGGTATTGACCGGGGGAAAGCTTTCCCTGACAGCGGACAGTGTCCGTTGTGGGGCGGGTGAGGGTGCAGCCCATGCGCTCCATTTCCTCCCACAATGGAGAAAGGGGACGCTTGGGAAGCCGGCCTTTCATATAAAAGGTCGTATCCACGCCCAAAGCACCGACTACCGGAAGCAAAAAACGCAATGTTGAACCACTTTCACCGCAGGGAAGGGTCGCTTTCTCCGGTAAAACAGTCACAGGTGTGACCCAATAGCCATCTTCCGTGGGGACGATCTGTGCGCCCAGTGCATTTAGGCAGGCGGCAGTGGCCTCAATATCTTGATTGGAAGCCGGGCAGATCAAATGGGTGGAGGAGTCAGCAAAAGCGGCACAGATCAAGTAGCGGTGCGCCTGGGATTTGGAGGGGATGATATTCAGCTTACCCCGGAGAAGTCGGGGCTGGATGGTAATGTCCATATCAAAGACCTGCCTCAATAAATGCTTTAACTTCATCCACCGGTGTTGGGCGGATGGAACAGACACCGATCTGTTCCGGAACGATGAGGTTTACCGTGCCGCCGGTGCGTTTTTTGTCGGAAAGGGTTGCTTCGTAAAGGACCTGTGTGTCGTATTCGGTGCGGATCGGAAGGCAAAAATGTTCCAAAATACCAACGATCCGGTGCGCTGTCTCTGGGGCACAAATGCCGAGTTTTGCACTGGAGCGGCTGACAATGGCCATACCGATGGCCACGGCGCTGCCGTGGGAAACGGCAAAGTCACTGGCCTTTTCCACACCATGACCGATGGTGTGGCCCAAATTTAGCTTCATCCGAAGTCCGGTGTCAAATTCGTCCTGCGCAACCACGTCCCGCTTCAGCTCCACGCACCGGGCAATGACCTCCTCCCGGGAAAAGTCTGGACCGGTCTGCTCCAGGGAGGTAAACAGGGCTTCGTCGTACAGTACGCCGTATTTGAGGACCTCGGCGCAGCCGTCCCGGAAGATCTCCGAGGGCAGGGTATTCAGGGTATCCGTGTCACACAGCACCAAGCTGGGCTGATAGAATGCTCCTGCCAGGTTTTTTCCGGCGGGCAGATCGATGGCGGTCTTGCCGCCTACGGAGGAGTCCACCGCTGCCAGCAGCGTGGTGGGCACCTGGATGTACGCAATGCCCCGCAGATAGGTAGCGGCGGCAAAGCCAGTGAGGTCTCCCACAACGCCGCCGCCCAGAGCAATGAGGCAGTCGGAGCGGGTCACATGGTGCGCTGCAAGATCATTGAGTAGGGAGAGGTAGGTGTTTCCATTTTTGCTCTCCTCTCCGGCGGGGATGACGTGTGTCAGGACGGAAAAGCCTGCTTCATGTAAAGAATGCGTTACTTTTTCACCGTACAGAGGGTACACACGGCTATCGCTGACCACCACGGCGGTGGTGCCTTTGGACACGGCGGAGACTTCCTGCCCAATTTGGAAAAGCAGGCCATTGCCAATCTTTACATCATAGCTTTTGGATGCGTTGACATGGATGGTTTTCATCCGTCTACCTCCTCTTTGCGCTGGCGACCTTCGTTCAAAAGGGTAGTCAATAGCGCAATATCGCCCGTTTCCAGGGCGTTTTTATATTGCTGTAAGCTCTGAATATAGGTGTCCAGCTCAAACAGCATATTTTCCCGGTTCTCCATGCACAGCTCTGCCCACATCTGGGGGTGCAGCCAAGCCACCCGTGTCAGATCCTTATAGCTCCCGGCGGAGAAGCCTCTATGATCAAGGGCTGTGGGGGACTTGATGTAAGCATTGCTCAAAACATGGGGCATTTGGGAAGTAAATGCGATACGCTTATCATGCTCCTGGGCCGTGCAGACGGAGAAGAAGCCAAAATGGCAAGGTTCCAGAGCGTTTTTTACTCGCTCCAGCAGCTGCATTTCGTCGAATTTTGCAGGAATGAGCACCATAGGCGCACCCTGGAACAGATTAGAGCGACTGTATTTAAAGCCGGAAAAATGAGAGCCTGCCATGGGGTGTCCGCCAACAAAGGTAAAACCATATTTTTCTGCCAACGGGAAACAGCGGCGGCAGATTTCTTCTTTTACACCGCAAAGATCCATCACAAGGGTGTCAGGCTTGACCAAATGTGCATTTTCTTCCAGCCATGCGGCGCTACCTGCCGGATAGATGGCAAGAAGCAGCAGATCGCAATTGGCAATGGAGCATTCATCCAGGACCCCCTGTACAGCACCGGAGAGCTTTGCAAAGGAGAAAACGCTTACGTCTTTTTCGGCGGCCAGTACGGTATGACCAGCTTTGGCATAGGCCCGGGCCATGGAGCCGCCGATAAGCCCAAGACCCAGAATACCGACGGTCATCCTACGACCTCACGGATCTCGTTGACCTTGGCGTTGAGCTGTGCGAATTGAGCCGGAGTGATGGATTGTGCACCGTCGCACAATGCGGCAGAGGGGTTGTTGTGGACTTCCACCATAATGCCGTCCGCACCACAGGCAGCAGCGGCATAGGCCATGGAGGGAACCAGGCGGGCCTTGCCGGTGGCGTGGCTGGGATCGACCACAACAGGCAGGTGAGTCAGCTCATGAAGCACCGGCACGGCAGAAAGATCCAGAGTATTGCGGGTGTACGTCTCGAAAGTGCGAACGCCCCGCTCGCAGAGGATGACGTTTTCGTTGCCTTCGCTCATGATGTACTCGGCGCTCATGAGAAGTTCCTGCAAGGTGTTTGCAAGGCCACGCTTTAATAAGATGGGCTTGTCCGTCTTGCCCAGTTCCTTCAGCAGGTCGAAGTTTTGCATATTCCGGGCGCCTACCTGGATCAAGTCCACGTCTGCAAACAGATCAAGGGTGGAAATGTTCATGATCTCCGTGACGATAGGCAGGCCGGTGGCTTCCTTTGCTTTCAGCAATAGCTTTAATCCTTCGCCCTTCATGCCCTGGAAGGCGTATGGTGAGGTGCGAGGCTTGAAGGCACCGCCCCGGAGCATGGTGGCACCGGCGGCTTTGACCGCCTGGGCGACCTCAATGATCTGCGCTTCGGATTCCACGCTGCACGGTCCGGCGATCATGCCAAAATAGCCGCCGCCGATCCGGGCAGGACCGACTTGGATGATGGAGTCCTTGGGATGGAACTTGCGGTTGGCCTGCTTGAAAGGCTCGGAGACCCGCTTGACACTTTCCACGATCTCAAGAGAGCTCAATAGTTCCATGTCCACCCGGCTGGTATCACCGATAAGACCGAGAACGGTCACCTCCTGGCCTGCGGAGATGTGTACATCCAGGTTCATGTGATTCAGCCATTCCACCAAATGCTGTGTTTGCTGCTGGGTGGTGCCCTGTTTCAAAATTGCGATCATGGTCAATCTACTCCTTCAAAAAAATAGCGCCGCACGAATGCGAGTCGTGCGGCGCTTTCAAATACAGCTTTGCAAATCCTACTGGAATGTATGCAGCACAAATCGCTATTACTTTTTCAACATAAAAAAGTAATAGTTAAAAAAGAAAAATGCCACGGAAGCGGGGATCATCATGATATGAGCCTCCTAAACCAGTAATTACGGTTATTATAGCACTGTAAAATGGGGAATGCAAGAGCCAAATGCCGAAAAAAAGGAAAAATGCGGCGCCCGCAGGCACCGCATTTTGACATTATTCCGTAATGGTAAATTCCCGGGTGGTAACGTGGGCAAAGTTGAAGTAGATCTCAACGGTGTAGTTACCAGCTTCCTTGGGCATGAAGGGGATCGTCAGCTTGCCACGGCTGCGGTACCACATATTGGTCCAGGTGCGGCTTTCGTTTGCGACGCTGACCAGATTTCCCTGTTCATCACGAATGACATAGAGGGTAACGATCTCATCATCGGAGGTGGTGTAATTATTCAGCAATCGCATGGTAAAGGAGGCGCTGACACCAGAGGCAAAGTTGGTGGTGAAATCGCTGTCCTTCACATCCCAACGGTCCCAATTTTCCTTGGAGGGGGTGATACACATTTTCAGAGAAATGGTCTCATTGTTCACGCCATAGCCGGAAAAGTCCTCAGCATTGGGGACGGCATAGCTGCACTCTCCGCCGAAGGTGGTAGCGCCATTGGCACATTGAATGGAAATGGTGTAGTTGCTACCGGGAACGAGGGGGAAGATGGTGGCTTCCGCAGTGGCGCACTGAATCACCTGGCTGTCCATGCCGTCGAGGCTATACAGTACCAGCCAGCCACCTTCGGGTGCAGTACAATCGTAAGTCCAGCTGAGTTTTAGCGTTCCGGCAACAGTTGTATCCATTTGAATATCCTGCAAGGTGACGGAACCGGCAGTGAGGAAAGTGCGGGCATTGACAGTCATGCCATCGGCAGTGACTTCAATGGTGTAGCTTGCGGCATTGTCCAGCCCGGTGAGGATCACAGAAGTGGTGTCGGTGGTTACGGTCTGGTCGTAGCTGTCGTTATAGCAACGCACGGACCATTTTTGAACGGTCTCGCCTTCGGGGGCAGACCATGTAATGTGCAGACCGCCATCCTTGAAGCCAAGGATCTGCAGATTTTCAGCGACGATGACATTGGTGGGTACGAAGGTCAAGCTTGTTTCACCGGATAGATACAGGGAAGATACAGGTTCCAGGGTGAAGGTATACTCCTTGCCCACTGTCAAGCCAGAGATATTTGCAATGTGTCCGGCGAAAGTGGTGGCCATTTCTGGCACTTCCGGATCACCGGGAACGCCATAGTGGACGACCCACTGCTGGACATCCGGGCCCTGGACGGTGAAGCTCAAGATCACGGAACCATCGTCGTTGCCAATGGAGGCATGGAAATCGGAGATGGTGGTCAGCTGAGAAGTGGTATATGTGGCGGTCGTGGTGCCGCTCAACCGATGGAAACCGGAGATACGCACCTGGATTTTATAATTCATGCCCGCACTCAAGCCGTCAAAAGTGGCGATACCATCCACGACCTCAGCACGCTGGGTGGTACCGTAGGTGTCCGTACACAGGACGGTGAGCAGAGTGTGATCTGTATCGGTTTCCACACGGATGATCAGATGATCCTCGCTGCCACTGACGGTCAAGTCGTCAATGGTCTGCAGGTAGTATCTGTTGTAGAACAGATAACCGCCCAACAGCAGGGCCAGAAGCAAAACGCTGCCGATCAAGGAAGCCAACAGGCCCTTGTGCTGCTTTTTAGCGGGGATGGCGGCGGGATCTTCCGGCGTGGCCTCGACTTGCACAGGATCTTCCGGTTCATTTTCCGTTTCAGTTGCCTCCTGGGGCTGCTGAGTATCGTCTGCTTCGGATCCCTCCGGTACCTCATCGGTTGCCTGCACTTCTTCGACGGGAGTTTCCTCTGGGACAGGTAGTGTCACCTCAATAGGCTCGGGAGCGACGACAGGGCTGGGGGTCTCGTGGGCGATGAGGTCATCGGCCTGGGCCAGCATTTGCTCTGTTTCGCTCTGGGTGGAAGCTTCTTCCGACTCTGGTGCGTATTCTGCCTCGTTTTCGCTATCCGTTTCGGGTTCGGTATCCTCATCAGACACTTCGTCAGGTGTTTGATCCGCTTCTTCGTCGGATCCTGTTTCTTCCGTTGTTTCTACGGCCTCGGCAGCTTCCGGTTCAGAGGGGGAGAGCTCTGGTGTTTCCTCCGAGGTGCTTTCCTCGTTCACTTCGGCTTCGGGGACTTCTTCAGACGTTTCATCGTGGGAGTCCTCATGCTCGGGAGCTTGGACACTGTCCAGTGCCTCGTCCACTTGTGCGATAACATCCGCAGTGTCCAGCGGATCGGCGGTCTCATCCGGCTCTGCTTCCACTGGCTCCTCCGGTTCCTCGGGAGCGGGTGGCGGTACGATGGGCGTGTCATTGACGCTGTTGCGCTGGAGATAGTTGATCAGCGCCTGGCCCATTTGCATGGGATCCTGCCAGCGGACATCGGGGTTCTGGTCGCAGGCTTTCAAAATGATGGTTGCCAGCTCGTGGTCTGCGTATTTCGGTGCATGGAGCACATCACCGGGCTCCGGCAAAAGACCATCATTGTAGGCCATGTACAGGATCATACCCACAGCATAGGTGTCCATAGTAGTGTTCAGCGACGAGTAAGCGTCTGATATCTCAGGGGGTGTAAAGGCACTGTGATATTTCTCTGGCAGTGAGGCATAGGGCAGGGAAGCCAGACTGATAAAGCCAAGATCACCAATACGGTATTCACCGTTATTGCAGATATACACATTGTTGGGTTGCAGGTCGGCGTAAAGATAGCCGAACCGGCGGCACACGGACAGGGCTGCACAAAGGTCCAGACCCAAATTCACCGCAGCCAGATGGGTCATGTCGTTGCGCTCCAGCTGTGCGGCCAGTGTGGGACGGTATCCGGATAGCAGGTATACATCGTAACCGGCTTCCGGGTCCATGGGCACCAGTTGCCATTTTTCGTAGGGTACAAAGCCCTCAAAGCGGGAGAGCTTTTGCAGTAGCTCTGCTTCCTGGACTACATCATCGGCCAATTCCTTAAAGTAAGCAATGGCGCTTTCCCGGTCAGAGAAAGCACCAGCTAACATCAATGCAGCCAGCTTTTTCTGTTTGGCGGGGATGGAGATCACCTTTACGATATATTTTTTATCTGTTTCCAGCTCCATAGCGGGGCAGCAGCGTACACCGTCGTGCTCGCTGATGGGGTCGCCCATGACGAAGCCGTCAAGCAGGGGAGAGATCAATGCAGGTTCCGACAAAATTATCGCCTCTTTCGTTACAGCGTTCCTATTTCTTATATTCTAAGATATGCCCGGCAAAAAATCAACCACTGTTTTCCCGGATTTTCAGAATATTTTGTTCTCCGCACAAAAGGTGGTTTTGACATTTGCATGGGAATATGCAAAAATAGTGTAACAAAATGGAAATTTGCCTGTCTTTAACAGTATAGAAAGGGGGGAACACCGATGGAGGATGAACAGATCATCGCTCTGTTTCAGCAACGCTCGGAGGAGGCCATCAGCGTATTGTCCGGGAAGTATGGTGGACTTTGCATGAATGCAGCGTATTGGGTACTCAGCGACAGACTTGATGCGCAGGAGTGCGTCAACGACGCATATCTGAAGGTATGGGAGTCTATCCCACCTCAATGCCCCCGGTCATTGCCGGCGTATTTGCTGAAGATCGTGCGAAACTTAGCGATCAATCTTCAAAACGGAAAAAATTCCCAGAAACGCAGAGGAAATTATGAGCTTTGCCTGGAAGAATTATCTGACGTTATCTCATCGCCAGAGCGGGTCGAAACACACCTGGAGACAGCGGAATTGACAATCTTGCTGAATCGATTTCTGGACGAGCTGGACATGGAAAACAGAAGACTGTTCATGGGGCGATATTGGCACATGAAGTCTTATGAAGAACTATCTGCGGAAACGGGGCTTTCACAAGGGACGATCCGTACCCGTCTTTCCCGTATCCGCAGCCGACTGAAAAAGGAACTATCCAGGGAGGAAATATTTGTATGACAGAACAGCAGATCATGGTTGCGCTAACAGATGTTAAGCAGGAGCATATCCTTGCGGGGCTTTACACGCAAAAGAGAAAATGGAAAGCAGGATGGATCCGCAATGCAGCCGTTGCGGCGGTGTTGCTTTTATTGATCAGCGTAGCGGCCATTTGGCAGGGAGTGAATCATAAACCAACAGACAAAGCAGCTCACTTCTTTGCCATCACCGCACAAGCAGCAGATGGAAGCAAAACAAATTATGAGTTGAATAAAAGCTATTTCAATTCCGGAACATTTTTTGAAACCAATATATTTGGTGGGGATATGCCACTGTTTGAATTTGCATTGGATACCACAAACTGGACGGATGACCCACTTACCATGCGGCAGTATTATTCAAATTTCGATGTTACTGTTTCCTATGATGGACAAACAGAAGATGACGCTGATCAGCATATTGCTATTTTCCATTTGATGGACGCAGAGATTTTGACAGGCAGCGCAACTACCGGTTACGGTATCACAGGCTGGTTTGAAGAACCGACGGATCTTGAGATCTGCGTCACGGAAAAGCAGACGGGAGCGCTGGTGGAAAAGACCGTGCTGCACATTCGCTATTTGCCTGAAAAAAGCGGCTATGAGCTGACGGTGACGGGATGTGAGACCATAAAAGCATATCAGGACCAAAATACATAAGGTGCTTTCTGAAATAGGAAACCGGAAAACAGCAGAATTCCCGTGATAATTTCACAAAACTGACTTTTTAGGCGTGCCAGGCAACCTTGAAAGTCGGTTTTCTCCATACAAAACAAGGGTATTTTAAGTAAGCTTGTTCATATCGTAAATAAGGGGCGGTCATTCGAAGATTTAGCTGTCGAAGGATCGCCCTTTTTCCGGGTTTGACCACTTGCAATCAGAAAGCGGCTGTGTTATAATGACAAAAAATGAGGTGCGATTCCGTGCCGGACAGGAGGTTTCTATGAGCAAAATTATTTGTGATGTTTGCGGTACCGCATATCCGGAAACTGCCAACCAGTGCCCCATTTGCGGCTGCGCAAAAGCGCCTGCCGCACAGGCAACCTGTGATGATACACAGCATGAGGGCTATACATACGTGAAAGGTGGCCGCTTTTCCAAGAGTAACGTAAAACGCAACAACCGTGCAAAGGCCCAGGAACAGCGGGTAGCTGCTCCCGCTCCCAAGCAGGAGAATACCACTGCTTCCAGTTATGCTGCCCCGGAACGCCGGGAAGATCGGCGTAGACCGGAAAAGGAAGAACCGGAGGGCGTGAACAAGGGACTTGTGGCAGTGGTGATCATTTTGCTGCTGGCGATCATTATGGTGGTCGTGTACATTGGAAGAAGTGTGTTCCTTGGCGGTAATGATACCACGACCCCCAGTGATACCTATCAGCAGACCGAAGGAATGCAGACCGGTAGCACCGAATCTTCCGTTCCCTGCACAGAGCTGAAGCTGGGAAGTGCCATGGTGGAGCTGAAGAGCGAAACGGAGAAGTATCTGCTGGAAGTACGGCGGATCCCGGAAAATACCACAGACACACTTATTTTTACTTCGGACAATTCCTCCGTTGCAACGGTGGACCAGAACGGCTTGATCCTGCCCATGGGCAACGGCGAGACTGTGATCACCGTCACCTGCGGTAATGTGTCTGCACAGTGTCTGGTCAGCTGCACCTTTGGTGAGCCGACTCCCACTGAACCTGAGACCGAGCCGCCTGTGGATATTCCTGCTGGCTTCGTATTGACTCTGAACCGGAAGGACTTCACGCTGGGCAAAGAAGGGGAGACCTGGACGCTGTATAAGGAGACCGACGGCGTGAAGGCATCTGATATCACCTGGACCACCTCTGATCCTGCGGTGGCGACGGTGGAAAACGGCGTGGTCAAGGGTGTCAATAAGGGTAATGCCACCATCACGGCGACCTTGGGCGAGCAGAGCGTGACCTGCACGGTGCGTTGCAGCTTCAATGCTTCTGAGCCGACCGAAGCTGCGGATTACTACATCAGCTACAAGGACGTGACCTTGAAGTCCGGCGAATCCTTCAACTTGACCCTCAAGACCAAGGAAGGCGCCAATGTCCAGGGCGTGGAATGGGTGATCAGCGACGAGGGCTATGTGACCATCAGCAAAAACACGGTGAAAGCTAATGCCATCACCGAAAAGAAGGTCATCACCATCTCTGCCACTTATGAAGGCGTGACCTACACTTGTATCGTTCGGTTGGTTCCGGATGAAGCCTAAATAATTTGCGGCAGCACCCAATTGGGTGCTGCCGTTTCGTCATTCGCCGTCGATGCAGGTGTGCTTTCGGAACAGAAGCGAGATGCACCACAGGCCTGCAAGGCCCACCAGCGCATACACGATCCGGCTGAGGACCGCATCCTGACCGCCGAACAGCCATGCTACCAGGTCAAACTGAAAGATGCCGATGAGACCCCAGTTCAGACTGCCGATGATGGACAGGATCAGTGCGAATGTATCCATAATGCTACCTCCATTTTTCATTTGTTGCTGCTTATAGATTTTCCAGTGTGATGAAAAATATTCATACCCTTGCAAAAAGACTTTTCATGGGCTATAATAACGGAAAAGAACGAATTTGGAGGAATACCAAGATGACGACCCTTTATGAAGGCGCATTCGCCAAAGTGAATTTGACACTGGATGTCCTGGGCAAGCGGGAGGACGGCTATCATGATCTGAAAAGCGTGATGCAGACCATTTCCCTCCGGGATGATATCGAGATCGATGTGGGAACCGGTAAGCCCTGGAAGCTGCTGTGTGACAAGGAGGGCATTCCTTGCGACGAGCGGAATTTGGCCTGGAAGGCTGCCAAAGTGTACCTTGATACCGTGAAGAAGGACCCGGATGGTCTGGAGATCCGCATCACCAAGCGCATTCCTTCCCAGGCGGGCCTGGGTGGCGGAAGCGCCGACGCTGCGGCGGTGCTCCGGGCGCTGAACCGCCACTATGGTGATCCGCTGTCCATTGCAGCACTGGCGGAGGTGGGCAGTCTTGTTGGTAGCGATGTGCCTTTCTGCGTCATTGGCGGCACCGCCGTGGTAGAGGGCCGGGGCGAGCGGATCCGGAAGCTGCCGGATATGCCGGACTGCATTTTCGTGGTGTGCAAGCCGGAGTTTTCCGCCTCCACGCCGGAGCTGTACGCCAAGCTGGATGAGCGCTCCATTGCGCTGCGCCCGGATCATGGTGCCATGGAAAGCGCTCTGCTGGCGGGAGATCTGGAAAAGGTCTGCCAGAATTTCTACAATGTGTTCGATCCCGTGGTCACGGAAGAACATCTGGAGATGAACTATATCAAGTCCATCTTCAATTCCTACGGCTCTCTGGGCCAGCAGATGACCGGTTCCGGCTCTGCGGTGTTCGCCGTGGTGACGGAATTCGAGTACGCCGCCGTGATCTGCAATATGCTGAAGGAAAACTATCCCCAGGTATTTATCGGAAAGCCGGTATAATTCTGTCAAATGCCGTCCATACTGGAAGTAATTCCAGAATGGACGGTGTTTTTATGAAGAAGATCGCAAAATTGATGGTGCTTTGTCTGCTGCTGGTTTGCGCCGTGTGGGCCGGTTCCCTTTGGTCCGACCGGGCGGCGCTGCACGATGGGCTGATCCGGCTTCATGTGGTGGCGGAGTCAGATACAGATGAAGATCAAGCGTTAAAGTTGCAAGTGAGGGACGCCATCCTTGCCCAGCTGCAAACCGCTATGGAGAACCTGCCGGATGCGGAAACCGCCAAGTCTTACATCCAAAACCACCTGCCCCAGTTGCAGCAGACTGTAAATCTGGTGCTGGAGCAGGCGGGAGTGGCGGCCCGGGCTGTTGTAACATTGGGAAAGGAAGCGTTTCCCACCCGGGAATATGAGACCTTTACCCTCCCGGCGGGAGTCTATGAGTCCCTGCGTGTGACCATCGGCACCGGACAGGGGCACAACTGGTGGTGCGTCGTGTTTCCTACTTTCTGCGTCAGCGCCACATCGGAGGGCATGACGGACACGGCGGTGAGCGCCGGGTTCTCCCAAAGCCTTGCCGGTAGTCTCACCGGGGAAAAGCCCTATCAGGTGCGGTTTTTCCTGCTGGACTGCATGGGATGGGTGGAAAATCTGTTTCACAAATGAGTGCTGGTACCGCCCGGAAAATTCCGGGCGGTTTTTGTTGTATTTTTTGGAAGAAGATGCTATGATGGGCGTAAGATTATGACAGCAAAATCGGTGATAATAGGTGAGAGGAGGCGGCGTACATGGACGATCGGCAGATACTGAAGCTGTTCTTCGCCAGAGCGGAAGGCGCCATTGAGGCTCTGGCGGAGAAGTTCGGCAACACATTGGAGCGCATCGCTATGAACATTCTGGAAAACCGGGAAGATGCCCAGGAGAGTACCAACGATACATATCTGGCGATTTGGAACGCCATCCCGCCCAGAGAGCCGGAGCCCCTGGCACCCTATGTGTACCGCACAGGACGAAATATGGCCTTAAAGCACCTGACCCATGATAGGGCACAAAAACGGCGCAGTTGCTATGATGTGTCACTGGACGAACTTGCCGGGTGCCTGCCCGGTGAGGATCTGGAGCAGATGCTGGATGCCCGTGCAGTTGGTCGGGCGATGGATGCGTTTCTGGAGACCCAGAGCCGGGAGAACCGCTATATATTTCTGCGGCGATATTGGTACGGTGACAGCATCCGGGATATTGCGCAGGTGTTGAAAATGCGGGAAAATGTCGTGTCCGTCCGGTTGAACCGCCTCCGGGGAAAACTGAAAGATCATTTGATCAGGGAGGGATTTTACTATGGATCGTGAACAGACTTTGCAGGCATTGGAGGAGATCTCCGACCAGCATATTGAAGAAGCGGCAAAACGCCCCAAAAAGAGACAGAGGATCATTTTCAGAAGTGCGGTGGCGGCAGTTTTGGCGGCGGCGGTGGGACTTGGCGTATTTTTGACCCCCGGAAAGGTCAATGCCAAGGCAGTGGCGTTGCCGGGGGAGCCACGGCTCACTGTGTATAAGAGCCATGACGAGTTCAAGGATGATGACGAATGGAAGGCATACACGGAATCCTACAAGGCAGAGCAGAATAAACGCAGTGCTCTGGCAAAGGCGGCGAAGAATGATCTGTTGCCCTTTTTCACCAACGCCAACCGGGAATTTTTGACCGGCGACGATGGAGAAAACAAACTCTGGTCGCCCATCAATGCCTACATCGGTCTTGCCATGCTCACGGAGCTGACGGCAGGGGAGAGCAAGCAGCAGCTCATGAATCTGCTGGGGGCGCAGAGCAGCAAGGTGTTGCGCCAGCAGGTGAGCGCCGTGTGGGAGACCATCTATAACGACAGCGACAACGAGCGCAGTACCCTTGCCAATTCCTTGTGGATGCAGGAGGGGGGAGAATATGAGCAGAACACCATGGATGCGCTTGCCTACTATTACTACGCCTGCGTCTACCAGGGGAATTTGGGAAGCCAGAAGATCAACGAGGCCATTGGCACCTGGCTGGATAACAACACCGCTGGCCTGCTGAAAAAGTACACCGGTCAGATCGAACTGGATCCCAATACGGTGCTGGCTCTGTATTCTACCATCAACTTCCAGTCCAAGTGGCAGGATGAATTTTCCGCCAAGGCAAACACCGATGGAACATTCCACGGCAGCAAAGGCGACCAGACCGTTACCTATATGAACAAAAAAGAAGCCCAGATGGATTATTACTGGGATGAGGATTTCGCCGCAATTGCCCTTCGTTTGAAAAACGGCAGCACCATGTGGTTCATTTTGCCGGATGAGGATAAGACGACCGCCGATGTGCTGTCCAGCGGAAGATATCAGGAGCTGGTCAGCGGCGGGGAATGGGAAAATAAAAAGTATATGAAGGTCAATTTGTCCGTGCCGAAATTTGATGTTTCCGGGCAGATCAAACTGGACGACGGATTGAAAAATTTGGGCGTGACGGACATCTTTGATCCGGATCAGGCTGATTTTTCTGCCATCGTATCGGATGATCCGTTGTATGCGCAGAGAATCAATCAGGCTGTCCGGGTGGAGATAGACGAGGAGGGCGTGAAGGCGGCGGCATACATTGAAATACCCATGAATGGTGCGGCAGCGCCTCCGGAGGAGATCGTGGACTTCGTGCTGGACAGACCCTTCCTGTTCGTCATTTCCAACAGCGGCCTGCCCATGTTTGCAGGTGTGGTCAACGAGCCGTAAAAGATTGATTAAGATATTCTTAAGCGACTTGATTAATCAGAGTAAAAATGGTAAGATAACCCTATCATCAGTAAAGGAAAAATGGTAGCAGATGAAAGAGAAATTCAAGAAGGTGTTGCAGTTTGTGACAAACCCAAGGCTTTTGCTTTGCTTTGCCATCGGCTGGATGATCACCAATGGCTGGTCGTATATCCTCTTTGGGCTGGGCACTTATTTCGGAATCACATGGATGACTGCCGTGGGCGGGGCGTATCTGGCATTTCTCTGGCTACCCATTTCCCCGGAGAAGATCGTCACCTGCGCCATTGCGCTTGCACTTCTGCGCTGGCTTTTTCCCAATGATACCAAGACACTGGCGGTGCTCAAGGAGTTGCACGCCAGAGCCAGAGGCTTCGTGCAGAAAAAGAAAGAGCAACACGAAGAAAAGAAAGAACATGAGATCAAAGAGCGATAAGAAGTACCGACTTTGGACAGGTGGTAATAAAACAGTTTGTGGAGCGTATCGTTATCGATACGCTCCGCTTTTTGTGTTTCGATTTGGCGCAGTCTGTACCAACGCTGTCATACCGACTGAGCGACAGCGAATGGAGGGATCTTGGCAGGAATTTGACCTGAAATGTCCCGGAAGTGCGTAGATTTCTCGACTCCGCTTCGCTCCGCTGGAAATGACAGACATTTTTATGGGGCGTGGATATGTCCCTGCCCTTCAATGGCGCTTTTTTGCAAATGGTACTGTTATTTCTGTGGTTTTTGTGATATGATAGACCAAACGAAAGGGACGGTGGTAGTGTGCTGACTTTGATATTGAGCAAAGACTGGGTAGCGGGGCGCAATGAGATTCTGGGCCGGGTGGCGCAGGATGTGGCGGAAGAAAAGCCCGGGCGCATTTTAATGGTGCCGGAGCTGATCAGCCACGATACGGAGCGGCGGCTTTGCGCCGCTGCGGGAGACACCGCCAGCCGCTTTGCGGAAGTGCTGTCTTTCCCACGCCTGGCGGCCCGGGTGGCGGAAAAGCGGGGCAAGGGTACATTTGCCTGTCTGGACAGCGGCGGGCGCATCGTGACCATGGCGGCGGCGGCCCGGCAATTGCACAGCAGGCTGAAGGCCTATGCCTGCGTGGAGACCAAGCCGGAATTTTTGGCGGAATTGGTGGAAGCGGTGGATGAATTCAAGCGCTGCTGTATTTCGTCACAGGATCTTGCTGCGGCAAGTGCCCAGACCACCGGGACTCTGGCCCAGAAGCTGGAAGAACTGGCTCTGTTGATGGAAAGCTACGATGCTCTCTGCGCCCAGGGAAAGGCCGACCCCCGAGATCAGATGACCTGGCTGTTGGAGCAGCTGGAAGAGGATGATTTCGCTGAGACACATACGTTCTACATCGACGGTTTCCCGGACTACACCAGCCAGCACATGGCGATCCTGGCCCATTTGATCCGGGTATCCCCTCAGGTGACGGTGAGCCTCAACTGCGACCGGATCGGCTCCGATGGGATGGCTTTTGAAAAGGCCGGGGATACGGTACAGCAGATATTGCGTATTGCAAAGGAAATGGAGATACCTGTACGGATCGAGACCGTGGACACGGATGAGACGCCGCTTTTGATTTTGAGCCAGCGGCTGTTTCAGGGCAAGCTCCCGGAGCCGGAAATCTTTGCCGGAACCGTTACAGCGGTGCGGGCAGAGTCCGTTTCCCAGGAGGTACAGGCGGCGGCAGATCGTGTGATGGAATTGGTGCGCAGTGGTTGTCGTTACCGGGATATTAGCATTGTTTGCGCCGATATGGGGCTTTATCAGAGCCAAATGAGGTTGACGTTCCGCCGCTGTGGTATCCCCCTTTATCAGGCGGGCACCGAGGATATTTTGCAGAAAACCGTCATTGCTACCGTCCTTTCAGCGATGGAAGCTGCTTTGGGTGGCTTTGAGCAAGGGGATGTACTGCGGTATCTGAGATCGGTCCTTTCCCCGGTGGAAGTGGATATCTGCGACCGGATGGAAAACTACATCATCACCTGGGGTGTTCGGGGAAATGCCTTTCTGCGGCCCTGGAGCAATCATCCGGATGGCCTAAGCGGCCGATGGAACGAGAAATCTCAGTCTGAGATCCAGATTCTGGAAGAAGCCAGAGAACGGGCAATGGCGCCGTTGGCGCAGTTACGCACAGGTTTCCAGCAAGGGAAGAATCTGGCACAGCAGGTGCAGTCGCTGTATCGTTTTCTGGAGGAGATCGATCTGGCGGGACGGTTGGAACAGCTGACTGCTGAAATGGATGATTTGGGGGAACACCGGGACGCTCAGATCCTTTCACAGCTGTGGGATATTTTGCTTTCCGCTTTGGAACAGCTCCATGATACCCTGGGCCAGACGGTTTGGGAGCCGGAGGTGTTCGTCCGGCTGCTGACACTGCTGTTGAGCCAGTATGATGTGGGCACTATTCCGCCGGTGCTGGATGCGGTGACGGTGGGCCCGGTCAGTGCCTGCCGGTGCCAGGAGGTAAAACACTTGCTGGTTCTGGGCGCCGTGGAGGGCGCACTGCCCGGCTATGGCGGCTCTGCGGGACTGCTGACAGATCAGGAACGGACGGCTCTGCGTGACATGGGCGTTCCGTTGACCGGTGGTGCCGTGGAGGGCTTGCAGGCGGAGTTTGCGGAGATCTATGGCGTGTTCTGCGGGGCCCGGGAGACGGTCTATGTGTCCTGCCCCGGGGGAGACGGTTCTTATCTGTACCGCCGGGTGGCCCAGATGGCTGGGGGAGAGATCCCCTGCGGGGAAAGTCTGGGAGCAGCGGCCTTTGATGAACGAGAACGAGGGACGCTCCTTGCAAGATACCATGCTTTGGAAGAAGCAAAGCGCTTTGGGGTCTGGCAATGGTACGCAGAGACGGAAAAACGCTGTCGCTTTGAGATTGGAAATGTTTCTCCGGCACATATTGAGACGTTGTACGGAAAGACCCTGCGCCTGTCTGCCTCCCAGATCGATAAGCAGGCAACGTGCCGGATGGCATATTTCCTGCAATATGGTCTGGGAGCAAAAGAGCGGAAAGAGAACACGGTGGATCCGGCGGAATTCGGAAGTTATGTCCATGACGTTCTGGAACATACTGCCCGGGATGTGATGGAATTGGGAGGATTTGAAGCAGTCTCGCTGGAGAAAACGCTGGATCTTGCTTATGCGCATTCGGAGCGCTATGCCCAGGAGCGGTTTGCTCAAATGGAGACACAGCGGCTTCGCTATCTGTTTCAGCGAAACTGGCGTGAGCTGGAAATGGTGGTGCAGGAGTTGTGGGAGGAGCTTTCAACGTCGAAATTCCGCCCCCGGGATTTCGAGCTGCGCTTTGGCAGTGATGGAAAACTCCCGGCGATCCGGATCCCCGGCTCTGTCGCTGCGGTGCTTCAAGGCTTTGTGGATCGGGTAGACATTTGGCAGACCAACGGAATGCACTATTTCCGGGTGGTGGACTATAAAACCGGCAAAAAAGATTTTGATTACTGCGATATCCTCAGCGGCGTGGGCTTGCAAATGCTTCTGTACCTGTTCGCACTGGAGCAGGCAGGGGAAGCAGTTATTGGTGGTCATCCAATTGCGGCGGGTGTGCAGTATTTTCCTGCCCGGGTACCGCTGGTCACGGCGGATGGTCGCATGACCGATGAAGAAGCGGAAAAGGCACGGATCAAGGAATGGAAGCGCAAGGGATTGCTGCTGGAAGATGAGGATGTTCTTGCGGCTATGGAGCCTGGCGGGGAGATGCGCAGGCTTTCCTGCACCCGGAGAAAAGATGGCACTTTAAGCGGTGATCTTGCAGACCGGGAACAGCTGAAAATGCTGAGAAGCTATGTTTTTGGCGTGCTGAGCGATCTTGTGGATCAGATCGCTTCGGGAACGATCGCACCCAATCCCTATTCCAGAGGCAGCAGCTACAATGCCTGTGCCTACTGTCCCTACGGCAGTATCTGCCACAAATCCGAAGTGAAGGAACGGCGCAATTTTAAAACTGTGACAGCCCAGCGCTTCTGGGAGGAAGTGGAGAAGGAGGTGGGGCACAATGGCTGAAAAGCTCACAAAGGAACAGAAAATGGCAGTGACGGACCGGGGTGGGAAGCTGCTGGTCTCTGCCGCCGCCGGTTCCGGCAAGACCAAGGTGCTGGTGGATCGCCTGCTCAGCTATCTGATGGACCCTGTGGCTCCTGCCAATCTGGATGAATTTTTGATCATTACCTACACCAAGGCGGCGGCTTCAGAGTTGCGGGGAAAGATCGCATCCAAGTTGTCGGAAAAAATGGCGGAAGCCCCGGATAATAAACATCTGCAAAAGCAGATGCAGCGACTTTATTTGACGAAGATATCCACGGTCCACTCTTTCTGCGGCGATGTCCTGCGGGAATATGCGTATCTGCTGGATCTTCCGGCTGACTTCCGGGTGGCAGATGAAAATGAATGCCGTCAGTTGCGTAACAGCACCATGGCACGAGTGCTGGATAACGCCTATCAGCAGTCAGAGGATGAGGATTTTCGTGCATTCGTGGACACCCAGGGCCTTGGTAGAGATGACAGGTTGGTACCGGAAGTGCTGTTCAAGGTTTATGACAGCGCCCGCTGCCACAAAGAACCGGATGAATGGCTGCAAAACTGCATAGACAATGCGATGACCGATGGCTTGACTGACGCCGCCCAGACCCCTTGGGGCAGCTATCTGATGGAAGAATTATTCAGATTTTTGGATATGCAGACGGAGGCCTTGGAGTTTTGTGCTCGGGAAGCGGCACAGACAGAAACGATGGAAAAGCCCACGGCCCTGCTGGAAAGCACCGTGGCGCAGCTGCGACAACTGCGTGGTTGCAAGACGTGGGATGAGATCGTAAAATGCGGCAGTGTTGATTTTGGCAGACTGCTGTTTTCTAAGAAATGCCCGGATCTGGAGCTGGCAGAGCGGATCAAGGCGGTGCGCACCGCTTGTAAAAAAGGCCTGGAAAAGCGGCTGAAAGTGTTTTCCGACGACAGCGTTGTGGTTTTAGAGGACCTGGAACGATCTGCCAGTGCGGTCCGGGGTATGGTGAAACTGGTCCGGCAGTTCGGGCAGGATTATGATCGAGCCAAGCGCAGCCGCCGTATTCTGGATTTTGGCGATCTGGAACATCGAATGCTGGATCTGTTACTGGGGAAAAGCCGCTCCGGTCCCACGGCGGCAGCGGCGGAGATCGGTGCCCGCTTCCGGGAGATCATGGTGGACGAATACCAGGACTCCAATGAGGTGCAGGATAAGATCTTTGAAGCACTGACCCAGAAACGGCAGAACTGTTTTATGGTGGGCGATGTAAAGCAGTCCATCTATCAATTCCGATTGGCGGATCCGCAGATTTTTTTGGATAAGTATCATGCCTATGTAGCGGCAGAACAGGCGCAGCCAGGTCAGGGACGGAAGATCATGCTTTCCGCAAATTTCCGTTCCGGTGGAGCCGTGCTGGCTGGCGTAAACGATGTGTTTGAGACTTGTATGTCCCAGAGAGTGGGTGGCCTGGACTACGGAGCTGATGAAGCGCTGAAGGAAGGAATCCCACATGAACCGCTGGGGGAACCGGAAGTGGAATTGTGGGCCATCCCGGTGGCGGAAAGTACCTACGAAGAAGAAGCGGCTTTTGTGGCAGAACGGATCTGTCAGATGACAGATGGCACGCATTTTGTGCGGCAGGGAGAGGCGCTGCGCCCCATCCAGCCGGAGGACGTGGCGATCTTGCTTCGTTCTCCTGGATCTGTGGGTAGCTATTTTAAGGAAGCGCTGGCAGCACGGGGGATCCGCTGTACCAGCGGTGGCGGCAATGATCTGCTTCAGACCCAGGAGGTCATGGTCCTGCGTGCAATTTTGCAGACCATTAGCAATCCTCGGCAGGACATCCCGCTGATCACGGCGCTCAGCAGCCCGGTCTTCTGCGTCACGGCGGATGAGCTGGCAGTGTTGCGCAGTGAAAACAGGTCGTGCAGCTTCTATGATGTGTTGTTGCTGAGCAAAATGCCAAAGATACAGGATTTCTTGGGTGCACTATCCGTTTGGCGTCGAGAGGCCAGATTGCAGACCCTGGCACAGCTTTTGGAGTCTATTTTGGCCCGGACCCGGATGGACAGTGTCTATGCAGCAATGGACAATGGTACGGTGCGGCAGGAAAACTTACAGGCGTTTTATCAGCTTGCTGTGGATTTCGAAAAGACCGGACACCGAGATCTGGAACAGTTTTTGGACCATATTGCCGCTTTGGAAGATAAGGGCTTGATGGTACAGGGAGAGCAGAGCTGCGCCGGGACTGTGACGCTGATGAGCATTCACAAGTCCAAGGGACTGGAATTCCCCGTGGTGTTCGTTTGCGGCCTTTCCCGGGAGTTTAACCGGGAAAGTACCCGGGCGCAGGTGCTGTGCGACCAAAGCCTTGGCCTTGGACTAACGGCAGTGGACAAGAAAAACCGTGTCCGCTATCCCACCATTGCAAAGCGGGCCATTGCCGCAAAGATGACGGCTGACAGTATTTCTGAGGAAATGCGGGTGCTGTATGTGGCCTTGACTCGTGCAAGAGACCGGCTGATCATGACCTACGCCTCCCAGACGCTGGAAAAGGATGTGCAGGAGCTTGCGCTGCGGATGGATGTGGGTGATCGGGAGCTGCTGACCCAGGACGCCGTGTGCAGTGGCGAATGGGTGTTGATGGCAGCTCTGCGGCGGACGGAGTCTGGAGAATTGTTCGCCTTGGGTGGAAAACCCCGAGAGACAAAGCTGGGACAGCCCCAGTGGCTGGTAAAGGTGCAATCTGCGCCCCAGATCCGTGCGGGTGATTTGACAGAAAAGATACACACCCAAGCGATCCCACAGCAGCTTTTGCAGCAGCTGGAGCAGGTGAAAGATTTTACTTATGCCCATGTTGCAGCAACACAGGCCCCCTCAAAACAGACGGCGACCCAGCGAAAAGGCCGGGAAAAGGATGAGGAAGCGGCACAAAATGCCCCGGTGCAGACCCAGCTTTCCAGAACCTGGCGCCGACCGGCATTTGTAGAAACGAAAGTCAGCGGTGCGGATCTGGGCACAGCGACCCATGCGGTCATGCACTACATTCGCTATGACCAGTGCGACGAGCTACGGCACATCCGGCAGGAGGTGGAGCGGCTGGTGCGTGAGAATTTGCTGACGCAGCAGCAGGCAGAAGCCGTGGATTGCGGACGCATTGCAGCCTTCTTTGCAAGCCCTCTGGGCCGGAAGCTGCGTACCGGGAAAAATGTTCTGCGGGAGTTCAAGTTCTCCATTTTGGACGACGGCTGCCATTATGGCGAGGGCTTGGAAGGAGAGCAGGTGCTGTTGCAGGGCGTGGTGGACTGCGCCATGATCGAGGATGACGGGATCACGGTCATCGACTTCAAGACGGACTTTGTGACGGAAGCCACCTTGCCGGAAAAGGTGGCCTGCTACCGGCCCCAGGTGATGACCTACGCCGACGCTCTGGGTCGGATATACCAGAAAAATGTAAAAGCGGCGCTGCTGTACTTTTTCCGCATCAACCGCTTTGTGGCATTATAAAAAAGCGCACCAAACGGTAATTCGTTTGGTGCGCTTTTGCCTGCTTACTTGCAGCCCCGCTCTTGCTTGGTCTCGTTGGTCTTGCTCTGCTGGGTGTTCTGGGTGCGCTCGTTCTTGCTCTGATCATTCTGATTCTGATTTTTGTTATTCATGATATTTCCTCCGATTTTTTCTCTTGCGGCCTTGCCGCAATGGTAGTGTGTCCAATTTTTCAAGATTTATCCTTTGCTTTGAAAAGAATACTGGCCAAAAGTCCCGCCACCACGGCGGTGGCGATGCCCCCGGCGCTGGCCTTCAGCCCGCCGGTGAGGATCCCCAGGAAGCCCTGGTCATCCACCGCCTCCTTGACCCCTTTGGCAAGGAGACTTCCAAATCCCGTCAGAGGTACAGAAGCCCCGGCACCTGCAAAGTCGATGAGCTTCTGATACACCCCGATGGCCCCTAAGAATACGCCCATCACTACATAGCTGACCAGAATCCGGGCGGGGGTCAATTTTGTCTTATCGATGAGGACCTGTCCGATCAGGCAAAAACAGCCGCCCACAAGAAATGCCTTCAAATACTCCATTTCATTCACCTCCCGTGATGGATACGGCGTGACACACGCCGGGAATGGGAAGCCCCTGCTGGGTGGAAGTGGGGGAGAGCAATGCCCCGGTGCCGCAAAAGAGAATGCGCTTGAGCTTGCCGGTTTTCAGTTTTCCCAGAAGATAGCCACACAGAGTGATGGCGCTGCAACCGCAGCCGGAGCCTCCGGCGTGAACATCCTGCCGTGTGGGGTCAAAGACCAGCGTGCCGCAGTCGGTGATGCGACCGCCCAGATAGATGCCCTCTTTCCGGGCCAGCTCCATGAGCACTTCTTTCCCAAGCTGCCCCAGATCCCCGGTAACGATCAGATCAAAGTCCTCCACTTTTCGGCCCATGTCTGTCAGGTGTGCTTTGATGGTAGCCAGAGCAGCAGGTGCCATGGCGCAGCCCATGTTATTGGCGTCCTTGATCCCCAGATCCGTCACGGTGCCGATGGTGCAGCTGTCAATTTTGGGACCCTTTCCATCCTTGCTTACCAGCGCCGCACCAGAACCGGTGACGGTCCATTGGGAGGTTGGGGTTCGCTGACCGCCATATCCCAGGGGAAAACGGTACTGCCGCTCGGAGGAGGCAAAGTGAGAGGAGGTCAGAGCGGTGACCTTATCCGCAAATCCGCCACCCACTACCAGTGCCGACACCAAAAGGCTTTCCGCCATGGTGGAGCAGGCACCGTACAGCCCCAGATGGGGCATTCCGGTGTTTCGTAGCGTGAAGGAGGAGCCGATACATTGGTTCAACAGATCCCCGGAGCAGACCAGATCGATTTGCCCCCGGGTCAGCCCAGCTTTTTGGATGAGCTTGTCCATGGCCATTTTTTGCATTTGCTTTTCCGCTTGCTCCCATGTTTTTTGCCCAAAGTAGGTGTCCTGGGAAGTGATATCAAAGGTGTTTTTCAAAGGGCCTTCACTTTCTTTTTTACCTGCAACGCTGGCCCAGTTCACGATGACCGGCGGCTGCGGCAGCACGAAGCTCTGCTTTCCTCGTTTGTTTTGTGCCATGATCGATCCCTTTCTTTCCGTGTTTTCCTTAGTATGCGGACTCTACGCAAATCCATACAAAAAAGTCGGCACCATTGGTGCCGACTGAATTTATAAGATGCGTCTTGCCCCCAGATAGCGGGCAGACCAATAAGAATTGGAAAGACTTGAGATGGTAACGCCTTTGCTTGTGGAGGCGTGGATGAAATCGCCGTTCCCCATGTAAATGCCAAGATGCGAGACACCGCTGCCGCTGGTGTTAAAGAATACCAGATCCCCGGCCTGTAAATTGGCCTTAGAGACCCAGGTGCCCACGGTATATTGATCCTTGCTGACCCGGGGAAGTGCAATGCCGTGTTGCGCAAACACATACTGGACATACCCGCTGCAATCAAATCCGGAAGGGCTGGTGCCGCCCCAGAGATAGGGCGTGCCGATGTACTTTACCGCCGTGGAGACAATGGCGGTGGGTGTTTTGTTCAGCGCCGCGGCGCTGGGGGCAACACCGGTGGATTTGCCACCCCGAAAAAATAGTGGCGTGTTAGGGGAGTCGTCATTTTCGTAGGGAATTTCGGTCAAGTCTACATAGTCGCTGCGGATGTATCCGATCTGCTCACCGTAGATGACCTTGAACCATTGATCGTTGATGCCGATGATGTACGCCGTTTCTCCTTGGGTAGTAGTGGCAAGGGCAGAATACCCAGTGCCGGGGCCGCTGCGCAAGCGAACACCGGAGCCGTTGATTTTGCCGTAGCCAAGCTCGACATTTTCACGTGCCGTGAAGCGCAGATAGCCTTTGTGCATATATCCGGTGCGCAGGTTGTAGTTTACCTTGTACCAGTCGCCGCTGGAACCCAGAACCACTACCACTTCGTTTTCAGAAGCGTAGTCCAGCGTGGCGCTGGTATTACTGGCTTCCCTGCGTAGCCGCAGGGAAGAAGCGATGATAAAGGCAATGCCTGTCTTGATTTCCCGGCTGGCGGCCTGGGCCGCCGGGGTCGTTATGGAAAGAATAAGAAAAAACGCCAGCATAAGGCTGGCGATACGTTGCGTGTGCTTCATACGATGCCCTCCGTCTTACGAGAAATGTTATTTGCCTGCCAATGCACGCTCGAGCCATACACAGCCAAAATCCAAAGCGGTGTACAGTCCGTCCTTTTCGCCCTTTTTCACAATGCGGTCACGACCCTTGGCGTTGGGGTCGGTCAGCTGCAACTGGATGGCGACCTTCGTTGCCACATCCAGATCGCCCACCTTCTTGGTCTCCAGGATCTGGAGCATGATGATGTGGGAGTCGGCCATGGAGCCGTAGTAGATCAGGTTGTCCTTGCGCATCAGGGGATGTCCCTTGTAGGTCAGAACTTTGCTTTCTTCAGCCATATCGGTTACCTCCTAATCAAGAATATGCAGAAATTGTAACACTTTGTAACCGAAGTGTCAACGGATAAAGGACAAATGCCAGAATTTGGCTGCCCTTCATGGAATGGATTTTGTAAGACGGAGGGAGTATGAAGTATTGATTTGTAAAAACAAGAGGCTTTTGCCGTGGCAAAAGCCTCTTGGCGGGAGATGTGTTAAGCCAGGTACTGCCGCACCAGCTCCTGCAGCAGCTCGTCCCGATCCAATTTGCAGATCATGCTACGGGCGCTGTTGTAGTTGGTGATATAGGTAGGATCCTCAGTCAGCAGATAGCCGACGATCTGATTGACGGGGTTATAGCCCTTTTCCTGCAATGCGTCAAAAACACTGCGCAGGATCCGGCGCATATTCTCCTTGTCGTCACTTGGGACTGTGAATTTCACGGTGCTTTGGTCGGTCATGTTAGTCGGCCTCCTTTTTTCTAATACTGGTATTATATCCTAAAAAACGGCAGGTGTAAAGCCCTGAAAGAAAATTTTTTGTGAACAGATGTTTTAACGCTGTTGGGCATTGAGCTTTTCGGCCAGAGCGGCAAAGACTTTGCTCATGACACCTTCGGAGTCAGCGTCCGTCAATGTCCGGTCATCGGCCCGGAGAGACAGGGAGAAGGCCATGCTCTTTTTGCCCTCGGGAACACCGGTGCCCCGGTAGATGTCGAACAGCTTCACATCCCGCAGCAGCTTTCCGGCAGCGGCGGTGATCACATCTTCTGCTTCCGCAACGGTGACCGCTTCGTCGCACAGCACCGACAGGTCACGGCTGACGCCGGGGTACTTGGGCAGGGCGGTGTAGGTGGCATCCGGCAGACGCAGGTCGAACAGAGCGGTGAAGTTCAGCTCGGCGCAGTACACTTCGCCGTCAATGCCATAGTTCTGAGCCACCAGGGGATGGATCTGACCCATGTAGCCGATGTCCACGCCGTCCACACTCACCTTGGCACAGCGACCGGGGTGGAAGGTGGGGTTGTGCTTTTCGGCGGTGTAGGTGGCCTTCTTGATCC
>CAZGTR010000002.1:0-33397 GCA_964528715.1 uncultured Oscillospiraceae bacterium
CCACCTTTGACCTGCGGCTGACCAAGCCCAACGGCGAGCCGGTGATGAACACCGCCGAGATCCACACCATGGAGCATCTGGCGGCAACATATCTGCGCAATGATCCGGTTTGGAAAGAAAAGGTGCTGTATTTTGGCCCCATGGGCTGCCGCACGGGCTTTTATCTGCTGATGAAGGGGGATCTGACTCCCCAGGAGGTACTGCCCCTGGTGC
Source organism: uncultured Oscillospiraceae bacterium (assembly GCA_964528715.1). Taxonomy (GTDB): domain Bacteria; phylum Bacillota; class Clostridia; order Oscillospirales; family Oscillospiraceae; genus Faecousia. The sequence continues at coordinate 214 of CAZGTR010000002.1, forward strand.
GCAACTGCTTCCAGTTTATCGGCGAATTTTCCGGGGAAGTGCCCGGCGCTTCTGCAAAGGATTGCGGCAATTATCTTGATATGAATTTGCCAATGGCAAATTACTGGGGCAGAAAATACGCTGCCCTGCTGGAAAATATCGGGCCGGACCGGTTGGTCTACCCGGAATAAGGAGAATGATATGAAACTGGGAATTATCGGCGCCATGACCGTGGAAGTGGAGACATTGAAGCAGTCCATGGCAGACAAGAAGATCGTCAACCATCCCACCGGGATGGAATTCTGCGAGGGTACGCTGGAGGGCTTGCCTGTTGTGGTGGTCCAATGCGGTGTGGGCAAGATCAATGCCGCCATGTGCGTGCAGATCCTCTGTGACTGCTTCGGTGTGACCCATCTGGTGAACACCGGCATTGCAGGCTCTCTCTGCGCAGAATTGGATATCGGAGATCTGGTGGTGAGCCGGGACGCTATGTACCATGACTTTGACTGCGCCGCCTTCGGCTATCCCTACGGAAAGGTCCCGGGGATGGACACCGTCACCTTCCCGGCGGATGAAGCAATGCTTGGCTATGCCTTTGCGGCGGCGGAGGCGGTAAATCCGGGTCATACCCGCATCGGCCGGGTGGCCACCGGCGACCAGTTCGTCTGCGAAAAGGCGCAGAAGGAGCGGATCATTTCCCTGACCCAAGGTCTGTGTACGGAAATGGAGGGTGGCGCCATTGCCCAGGCGGCCTACCGGAACCAGGTGCCCTTTGTGATCCTGCGGGCCATCTCGGACAAGGCGGACAATTCTGCGGAGATGGATTACCCCACCTTTGAGACCATTGCGGCCCACCGCTGCGCCCAGGTGACCCAGAGCCTGGCAAAGCAGCTGCTGGAAGCACAGAAATAAAAATGGGACTGTCGCAAACTATGGTTTTGCAACAGTCCTTTTTGTTATGGTTCTGTCAATATCTGTAAAATGCCATCCTGTTCTCCCATTTGGAACAGGCAGGCTCGCTCCAGCATTTTGGCCTCCGGGGCGTGCAGGCACATGAGAAGGCGATCTGCCTTATCACGGAAGAACATGGCGTGACCGCCGTTGCGGTCGAAAATGGGCCGGGGCAGATGTGCCCAGGGGCCGTGGATGTCCCCGCTTTCGGAAATGGCGCCCAAGACCACATAGTTGCCGTTGAGATACGGCGACCAGGTCAGCAGCAGATGTCCGTCGGAAAGGGTCTGGACAAAGGGTGCGTCGGAGCCGTAGCGGATGACCGGCTTTCCGTTGAGCAGCCGGTGGTCGGGGGTGGCCCGGGAAATGGGCACCTCATTGGAAGAAAACAGGATCCTCGGTTGACCGATGATCTGGTGCAGATCTTCGCTCAACTGTGCCAGACAAATTTCGCCCACGTAAGCATCCTTTTCCGCCACATAGTGATCCGGCCAGTCGTGAGAATAAAGAATGTAAGGAATGCCCCGGTGGACGAACAGCGTTCCGTCAATGCAGCTTTGGTCAAGGGGCGTGACCGGACGTTCATCCAGGGGGATGAACGGGCCGCCGGGGTGATCTGCCACGGCGATCTGAGTGCCCCGCAGGCCGTTATGGCCCAGAAGCGACACGAACAGATAGAATTTTCCTTTGTATGAGTGGACCTCTGCCGCCCACACATCCCGGTAGGCCCAGAAGTTTTCAGGAATTTCAAAGGCAACGCCGCCTTTTTCCCAGTTTTCCAGGTCGTGGCTTGTGTAGTAGGAGAGGGTGGTCTGCCCGGATGTGCAGTAGAGATAGTAGGTGTCCCCATCCAGCAGGATAAAGGGATCACGTACACGGATGTCCTTTCGTTTCAGCATGGCGCTACCTCCTGTATGGGAAAATTGTAGCATTTTTTCAGGGAATGTCAAGGTGTGCAGAAATGACAAGTTTACATAAAATCTTGCGCTAAAAACCGAACTAATAATCGTGTAAAAGGAAAAAGTTTGACGAAATTATTAAAAAGCAATTAAAATGAGGAGAAATAAACAAAATATTCGAAGAATTCTAGAAATTATTTGGGAGCATAACGGATGGGTTTTCGTTGCCTTTCTTATGCAAAAGTGATAAAATGGGTACTCGAAAAAGAGGAATATGAAATAGAAAGGGGTGCTGAAGTATGAATGTTCTTTTCTCACCACCAGATATCACGGAGTTGGAAATTGAAGAAGTTGCGGCTGCGCTGCGCTCCGGCTGGATCACCACCGGCCCCAGAACAAAGGAATTGGAGCGACAGGTCGCCGCATTTTGTAATACAGAGCGGGCGGTATGCCTGAATTCTCAAACGGCCTGTGCAGAGCTTGCGCTGCACATTTTGGGCGTTGGGCCTGGGGATGAGGTGATCGTACCGGCCTATACCTATACGGCTTCTGCGTCGGTGGTTTGCCATGTGGGGGCAACGCTGGTGCTGGTAGATAGTCAGCGAGACTCTCTGGAAATGGACTACGATCAGGTGGAAAATGCCATTACAGAACGGACCAAGGCCATCATTCCGGTGGATCTTGCTGGTGTCCCCTGTGATTATGGCCGGATCTATGAGATCGTGGAGCGGAAGAAAGCGCTGTTCCATGCAAATTCGGATGTGCAGAAAGCATTGGGCCGCATTGCGGTCATGGCGGATACAGCCCATTCCTTCGGCGGCAAGCTGGGGGAAAAGCCCACCGGAAGCCTGGCGGACTTTTCGTCCTTCTCCTTCCATGCCGTGAAGAACTTTACTACCGCAGAGGGCGGCGCATTGACCTGGAACAACATCCCCGGTATCGATAACGAGCAGATCTACAAGAAGTTGCAGCTTCTGTCCCTGCATGGACAGTCCAAGGATGCGCTGGCAAAGACCGCACTGGGTGCCTGGGAGTACGACATTGTGGGCACCTGGTACAAATGCAACATGACAGATATCGCAGCGGCACTGGGCCTGGCCCAGATGAAGCGCTACGATGCCATGCTGCAGCGGCGCCGGGAGATCATCGCACGCTATGATGCGGCATTCCGGCCCCTGGGGGTGCGCACGCTGGAACACAATACGGCGGCACATCAGTCTTCCGGTCATCTGTATATGACCTGGGTGCCGGGGATCACGACCCAACAGCGCAGCGAGATCATCGAGAAAATGGCAGAGCGGGAGATCGGCTGCAATGTCCACTATAAGCCGCTGCCCATGCACACGGCTTATAAAAACCTGGGCTTTGATATCAAGGATTTCCCCAATGCCTATGCCCATTTTGCAAATGAGATCACCTTGCCGCTGCACACCTGCCTGACGGATGAGCAGGTGGCGTATGTCATTGAAAACTATACAGATATTTTGAAAGAATATATCAAATGATACTGAAAAAATGGGATGATTTGCCGGAACGACTCCGAAATGACGAAGTCCGGCCCTATTATAATGCCTTGAAGCAGAAACAGGGGAGCTTGCTGGCAAAACGGATATTCGACATTGTTGTGTCTGCGCTGATGTTGATGCTGGTAAGCCCGATCTTTCTGATCCTGGCCATCGCCATCAAACTGGATTCTCCTGGACCGGTGTTTTACCGGCAAGTGCGGGTGACCCAATACGGAAAGACCTTCCGGATCTTTAAATTCCGGACGATGGTCTCTGGAGCAGATAAGATCGGAACCCAGGTAACTGTGGGCAACGACAGCCGGATCACCCGGGTGGGCAAGCTCATCCGTAAGTGCCGGTTGGATGAGGTGAGCCAGCTGATCGATGTGTTCAGAGGGACGATGACCTTTGTAGGCACCAGACCGGAAGTGCCCAAGTATGTGGCGGCGTATACGCCGGAAATGATGGCGACGCTGTTGCTGCCCGCCGGCGTAACGAGCCTGGCCAGTATCGCTTATAAGGACGAGGATGTGCTGCTGGAGGGCGCACTGGACGTGGACCGTACATACGTAGAGGAGGTCCTGCCCGAGAAGATGAAATATAATCTCAGATCGATTGCGGATTTTTCTTTTTGGGGCGATATCCGGACCATGTTGATGACGGTCACAGCGGTATTGGGATTTGAAAAAGAAAACACAGATGGAGATAGTGTACGATGACACCAAATTTTTCGGTTCTGATGTCGCTGTATTGCAAGGAAAAGCCGGAGTATTTGCGCCAATGTCTGGAGAGCGTGCTGGACCAGACGGCAATGCCGGGGCAGATCGTGATCGTTAAGGACGGAGCGCTGACGGCGGAACTGGAAACAGTGCTGGCGGAATATGTCCAAAAAGCGCCGCAGCTTTATACCATCGTCCCGCTGCCGGAAAACAGAGGGCTGGGATTGGCGCTGGCGGAGGGGATCTTGCATTGCCGCAACGAGCTGGTAGCCCGAATGGATACGGACGATATCTGCCGCCGGGACCGTTTTGAGGTGCAGTTGCGAGAATTTGAAAAGGATCCACAGCTGGATCTTTGCGGCTGCCATATTCTGGAGTTTGAAGATACGCCGGAACAGATCGTGGCAAGAAGAAAAGTCCCGCTGGAGGACACTGCCATTAAGCAGTACCAGAAGCGCCGGGATGGTGTGAACCACATGACGGTCATGTATAAGAAGTCCAGCGTGCTGCGAGCGGGGAATTACCGCAGCTGTATGCTGATGGAAGATACTTATTTATGGGTCAATATGTTTTTGACCGGCTGCAAGGCGGTCAATGTGGACGACTATCTGGTGTATGCCCGAATCGGAAGGGATATGTTCCAGCGGCGGGGCGGCCTGGCCTATTATAGGAAATACAAGCAGGGCCGGAAAAAGGTCTATGAGACTGGATATATCAGCTGGCGGGATTACTATGAAACACTGGCGGTGCAGCTGGTGGTCGCACTCATTCCCAATCGGCTGAGAGGCTGGGTATTCAAAAAAATGCTCCATAGTTAAAAATCGAGATCAGAAAGGCATTATTATATGTCACAATTTGAAATTCCTGGGGATAAAGTAAGGGGAATGCAGAAAGTCGGCCTGGATATGGCCCTGGTTTTCGATGATTTCTGCACAAAACATGACCTGACCTATTTCCTCTGCGGTGGCTGTTGCATTGGCTCCATCCGTTCCGGTGGGTTCATTCCCTGGGATGATGATGTGGATGTGTTTATGCCCAGAGAGGATTATGAAAAGCTGAAGAAGCTGTGGGTAGATACTGCTGATTATTCCATCCAGTATCCCACTCGGGCGCTTTGCACGGAAAACCAGTTTGCGACCATCTGCGCCAATAACACGACTTTTATCAAGACCTATCAGAAAAATCTGGATATCAATCACGGTGTGGTGCTGGATGTGCTACCCATTGACGGTTGCCCCACCGGCTGGCGCAGAAAGATCCAGAAGCTCTGGGCACTGCTTTATTCTCTGTTCGTTGTGGGAAAGGCACCGGAAAACCACGGCAAGGCCGTGTATACATTGGGGAAGATGGCCCTGGCATTGGTGCGCCCTGAAAGCTGGCGTTACGGTCTGTGGCGGCTGTGTGAAAAGAAAATGTCCCGTTATGCCATTGCGGACTGCGAATATATCACAGAGCTGTGCTCCGGGCCCCATTATATGCAGAATGAATACCCCAAGGCATGGTTTGAAAAGGCCGTTCGGGTAGATTTCGAAGGCCATCAGCTGCCCATTCCTGTGGGGTATGATGGATATTTGAAAATGGCTTTTGGGGATTATATGGCCTTGCCCCCGGAAGATAAGCGGGTATGCCACCATGAGTACGAATTTATGGATATGCACAATAGCTATACTGCCTACAAGGGGAAATACTATTGCGTAGAGGATAACGGAGTTTAATAATCATGATTTTTGCTGCGATTTTAGCGGGCGGCGTTGGCATGAGAATGAATATGCCGGATATGCCGAAGCAGTTTTTGCAATTGGATGGAAGACCCATCATCATTCACACCATCGAAAAGTTTTTGATGTGTGATAAAGTGGACCGTGTATATGTAGGTGTGCACGCCGACTGGATCCCGTATATGGAGGAACTGATCCGGGAGCATATCCCGGAAGGACCTACTCATGTTGATGTTGTAGCAGGTGGTGCAGATCGAAACGGGACCATCTTTAATATCGTGGATGAGATCGAAGGGGCTTATGGCGTCAGCGATGAGCATATCATCGTGACCCATGACGCAGTGCGTCCTTTTGTTACCCCGGAGATCATCGAGAAGAACATTGAAGCGGCTATGCAGTATGGCGCAACGGATACGGTCGTGCCCGCCACGGATACCATTGTGGCATCTTTGGACGGTGCGGTGATCCACGATATTCCCAACCGTGCCAATATGTACCAGGGGCAGACACCTCAAAGCTTCAAGATCAATATCTTAAAAGAGCTGTATCACGCATTAACAGAGGCAGAAAAGCGGATATTGACAGACGCCTGCAAGATCTGTGTTGTGCGGAATTACCCGGTCCAGTTGGTGGAAGGATCTGTGACGAATATGAAGATCACCACAGCGGGAGATTATGCCATCGCTCAGGCAATGGCAAATTATCTAAAGTAAATCCAAATACCGCTGTGTTGGTGCTACACCGGCCAGCGGTGTTCTTGGATTAGACGATATTGGAAAATGAGCGAAAAAGGAGAGATGGCAGTGTTGCGCATTGGACTACTCAAATATGATATGACCGAAAAAAGCGGTGGAGAGCGGGTAGCGTCCCTGCTGTCGTGTGAATTGGCAAAATATTATCAAGTGCATTTGATCAGCATCAACGGAAAAGGGGAGGAGCCTTTTTATCCGGTGGGAAATGATGTGATCTTTGCGCCGCTACTGGAAGGCCATCAGCGGATCCGCAAGACGTTGATCTCCGGCGGAAACGCAGTTCGGCGTTATGCGAAGGAGCATAAGATCGATGTGTTGATGTCCATCGGCGGTAATGTCAATTCCTTTTTGCTTTGGGCTGCTATGGGCACGCAGATCAAGACGGTTTTCTGTGAGCATTTGAACTTGGTCATGGCCAATCAAGACCGGTCCAATGCGTTGCTCCGGCGTCTGGCAATCAGCTTTGTGGACAAAGTCGTGACGCTGACCCAGCAGGACCGGCAGGCGTATATCTCCCACTATCATCTGGGGGAGGATCGGGTGCAGTGTATCTACAATTGGATGGATGACGCACTGGGACAGGAAAGCACGCCATACGACCGGAACTCCCAAAAGATCATCACGGTGGGCCGGTTTGAGGAGCAGAAGGGCTATGACCTGCTGCTCCCGGCGGCAAAGCTCGTGTTCGAAAAGCACCCGGATTGGCACTGGGACATCTACGGCGACGGCGCTCTGTTTCAGCAAACCCAGGCAGCTGTCGTAGAAAATGGTCTGCAAGAGAACCTGCATTTGATGGGAGCTACAAAATCGGTGTATGATAAGTACCCCGAGTATGCCTTTTATGTGATGACTTCCCGGCTGGAGGGCTTGCCCATGGTGCTGCTGGAAGCGAAAGCAAAGGGACTTCCCATCGTTAGCTTCAACTGCCTGACTGGACCGGCGGAGATTGTTCGGGACGGTGTGGACGGCTATCTGGTTCCGCCGGAAGATGTGCAGGCGCTGGCAGAGCGCATTTGCCTGCTGATCGAGCAGCCGCAGCGCCGGGTAGAGTTTGCGGCCTGCGCCGGCGGCAATACTCATCAGTTTTCAAAAGAACAGATCGTCCAGCAGTGGAGAACGCTGCTGGAGTCGCTGAGTAAATAAAAACAGGAGGAACAATATGGAGAAAAAAAGATCCCTCTATTTTCATATTCGCTATATTTATATCCTTGTTTATGTGGCATTTACCGCATTGAATAAGTTTATTATGTTTGCCTATGTGGACAATTCCATTATTTCGGCAATTTATAACGCACTGGCACTGTCCGGTGCGGCGTTGCTGGCAGTGGACATTTTTACCAAACGCAATGCGTTGCGGGTGCGCTATAACGGCCTGTTGGTGCTGTTCTTTGGTGTTTATGTATTGTCCATGCTATACAATTGGAAATTTGGCTGGGCAGACAATGCAAAGACCTTGGTGTGGATGCTGATCCAGACCTTTATGCTGACTGCAACCGATCCGGATGATGACCTTGCGGCGCATCAAAAATACCTGCGGATCATTTTTGATTGCTTTATTGCGGTGTGGTTTGTGGGCGTCGTGGTGTCGCTGTGTGAATATACCACATTGTATCACGTGCCTCATGTCATGCCCAGCGGCGACAAAACGCCGGAGGGATTTGCAGAAGGACGATTGTTCGGTGTTTTCACAGATCCCAATGTGGCAGCAGTCTGCTCCATTGTTGCCATCATTTTGGCTGTGTACCAGATGAAAAATCGCACTTGTGGTCGTGCGGTGAAGATCTGCTACGGCATTACCATTGCGGCAAATGTGATCTATGTGATCCTCTCCGGATCCAGAACCGGCGAGATGATCCTGTTTGGGCTGGTCTTACTGGCAACGGCATTTTTCTGCCTGTGCAGACAGTACCGGGCGGGGATGCGCTGGTTCGTCAAGGCAGGACAAAGCGCCCTGCTGTTGGTGTTGAGTGCAGCGGTGTTTGTAGGCGGCGTGAAGGTCGCCCGGGCTGGTCTTTCTTATGTGCCGGGTCTGTATGAGCGGGGGGAGATCCTGTGGCAGATCATTACCGGGGACGAGAACATGAACCCGGATGACCGGGATGAATTGGATGACAGCCTGGATCATATCGATCTGGAGCGGCCGGATGTGGTGGACAATGACGACATTTCCAATGCCCGGTTCAAGATCTGGAGCGATGCACTGAAATTATTCAGCGTGTCTCCTGTTTTGGGAACATCTGCCAGAAATCACCTGGCCTTTGCGGAGCATTACTTCGGCAAAGAGATGTATATGGTACGCCGGCAGTATTCGGTGCATAACGGATATTTGTCGCTTCTTGTCCATACCGGTGTGCTGGGCACAGTGGTCATGGTGGCGTGGATGGGCTGTATCGTGGTGTATGTGATGGGCTATTTGCTTCGCCGTCGCAAGACCAGAGATACCTATTATGGACAGATCCTGTGTCTGACCATGGCGCTGGCTGCCATTGCTGTATCGGCATTCCCAATGAACGGTATTTTCTTTGGAAATTCTGTGATCGAGGTGCTGTTCTGGCTGATCGTGGGCGAGGTGCACTATCTGATCCGGATCAGTGAGAAAGATACAAGAGAAACAAGACTGTTTCTCCTAACAGAAAAGCTTATGGGAAAGCTGAGAAAGAAAGGAAACTGACAGATGTTAAGTGTCATTATTCCGGTCTATAATGTGGAAGCGTATTTGCGCCAGTGCATGGATAGTGTGCTGGCCCAGACGCTGGCAGAAATGCAGATCATCCTGGTGGACGATGGTTCCACGGATCACAGCGGACATATTTGCGATGAATACGCCGGGAAAGACCCCCGGGTGTGTGTGCTGCATAAGAAGAACGGCGGTCTCATGTCCGCTTGGAAGAACGGCTTGACCCACGCCACCGGCGAGTGGATCGGCTTTGTGGACAGCGACGACTGGGTCGAGGCGGATATGTTTGAAACCATGCTTCGCCAGGGAGAGGCCACCGGGGCAGACATGGTCATGGCGGCCTTGATCCGGGAGTACGATGACCGGAGCGAAAAGGAAAAGATCTTTGTGCAGCCGGGCTTTTATGACCGGGAGCGCATGGAAAAGGAGATTTTCCCTGTGGCCATCAGCATGGGCACCATGCTGGATCGGGGGATTTCCCCCAACCGTGGCACGAAGCTCTACCGCAAGTCTCTGTTGCTGGAAAATCTGCACTATTGTGACGAGCGGATCTATTTGGGAGAGGATATGGTCACCACCTTTGCCTGCCTGTGCGATGCCAGGAGTGTGTGCGTGATGGACTATCATCCATATCATTACCGCCTTCGGGGCACTTCCATCATGGGAAAGTTCAACATTGCCTTTACCGAGCAATCGGTGCTGCTCAACGAGACGGTAGAGCAGATCGCAAAGGAAAAAAATGTCTTCGATTTTTCCCAGCAGCTGGATAACGACATGATCAGCCTGGTCTACTATGGTTTCGAGCGGAATTTGGCGTTTCGGGACAAAAAAGCGTCCCATATCATTTCCTATATGAAGGAAAGTATGCGCCATCCCCGGGTGCGCCGGGCCCTGGAAACGGAGCAGCTTTCCGCCAATAGCAAAAAATGCGCTCTTTATAAGCTGCTTTACCGAGTGCTTGGCACCTGGGCACTGTATCTGTTTATCCGCTATGCGGTGCTTTTCAAGCGCAGGCATTTTTCCTAATGCAGCAGTATTTTTGAAAGGAATTTGGATATCGCAATGGAACAAAATAAAAAGAAAGAATTGCGTGTACTTTTTTCCAATACAGTCATGCTTTATATCATGCAGGTCTCTGCGTACTTGTTCCCACTCATCACCTTTCCGTGGCTGACCCGGGCACTGGGCCCGGAAAAGTACGGCGTGATGAATGTGGCAAATGCTATCATCACCTATTTTCAATTGGTTGTGGATTTTGGCTTTATTCTGTCTGCAACCAGAGAATGCTCCTTGCACCGCAATGACGCCCAAAAGCTGGAGCAGATCATTGCTTCCGTGATCCAGGCCAAGGCCCTGCTGTGCGCAGCAGGACTGGTGGTAATGGTGGTGCTGGGAGGCATTGTGGAGGTGTTCCAGGAGAATTTCTGGTATCTGTTGCTGTGCTATGCTTCGGTGACACTGTCTGTGCTTGTACCGGACTATCTGTTCCGGGGCCTGGAGAAGATGAGTAGCATTACCTACCGCTCCATCATCTCCCGGGCGATTTACACCGTGCTGGTGGTGCTGTTTGTCCGCAAGCCGGAGGACTATATGCTGGTGCCGGTGTTCAATGCTGTGTCCAACCTGTTTATCGTGGTCTGGTCCTGGGCGTTTGTGGTGAAAAAATTCAAACTGCGTTTTCGTATGGTCTCGCTGAAAAAGACCATGGAGGCGGTGAAAATGTCCTCCGTGTTCTTTGCGTCTCGGATCGCCTCTACGGCCTACAGCGCAAGCAATGTGTTCGTGCTGGGTCTGGTGTTCGGCACCAAGAGCGCCGGCATTGGCCAATTCACAGCCGCCAATAATCTGGTGACCAATGGTCGCAGTATGTTTAGCCCCATTGCGGATAGCCTGTACCCTTACATGGTCACGAAGAAGAACTATAAGATCATCAAGATCATCCTGCTGGCCTCCATTCCGCTGCTGCTGGGCGGCACCTTTATCCTGTACTATTTTGCAGATTGGTTCATTTTGCTTTTCTGCGGGCAGGAATATGTGGTGGGAGATCCCAGCGCGGTGGAAGTGTTTCGGGCGATGACACCGCTGTTCATCATTACACTGCCCATCTACATTCTGGGCTTTCCGGTATTGGGTGCCATGAACATGATGAAAGAGGCCAACTATACCGTGATGTACGCAGCGGTGTTCCATATCGTTGGTATGGGCGTACTGCTGCTGACCGGGCATTTTGGCTTCATTCCTGTGGCATACTTGACCTGTCTGAGCGAATGCGTGGTGCTCATCAGCCGGAGCCTGTATGTCTACAAGGGCTATAAGCGGAAAAAGAGAGAGGAAGCACAATGAAGGCTTGGTTAAACGCTGTACATGAATGGCTGTGGGATCGGAAATATGACCTTCTGGAGCTTGTGTTCTCCCTCTGTCCTATTCAGAAAAACAAGATCGTCATTGTCAGCTATTACGGCGCCGATTACGGTGACAACGGCAAGTACATCGTGGAGAAGCTGAAAAAGCGAAACGAAAATGTGGATGTGGTGTGGCTGCTGAAGGAACCGCTGATGGAGTCTCACCACCTGCCTCAAGGCGTGCGCCCGGTGGTATATCGGAGCACCCGGTCTGTGTACGAATTGCAGACGGCCGCCGTCTGGATCGACAACGCAAGAAAGGTCTACGGACGCAAGCGAAAAGGTCAACTTTACATCCAGACCTGGCACGGCGGCCCCGGCGTGAAGCGGGTAGAGATGGATGTGGCCCAGGAGCTGGGCGAACGTTATGTCCGCAATGCAAAGCGGGACTCGAAAATGTGCGATGTAATGCTGTCCAACAGCGCATTTATGACGGACCTGTTCTCCCGGGCATTCTGGTACGATGGAAAGATCCTGGAGTGCGGCACACCGAGAAACGATGTGCTGTGCAACTGCCCACCGGAAATTCGGGAAAAAATTCGCTCCTTCTACGGCATTCCCAGTGAAAAGAAGATCGTGCTCTACGCACCGACCTTCCGCAAGGACAAGAACTTGTCTGTTTATGACATGGATCTTAAGCAGTGCTGCCAGTGGATGGAGGAACGCTTCGGGGGCGAATTCGTCCTGTATCTGCGGCTGCATCCCAATATCAGCCACTTGGCTTCCCAGATGACATTGGATCCGGAGCGGGTGGTGGATGCCACGCTGTACCCGGATATGCAGGAGCTGCTGGCAGGAAGTGACTGCATGATCACAGATTACTCGTCCTCGACGGTGGACTACTCGCTGACGGGACGTCCCTGCTTCCTGTATGCCTTGGATATCGATCAGTATCGAGGCAATCGGGGGTATTACTTCGGTTTCGATGAAATGCCCTGCGACATCGCCCAGAACAATGGGCAGCTGCACGACATCATCATGGCTTATGATGAAAAGAAAGCAGCACTGCGGATCTCACAGTTCCACGAAAAATTCGGAATGTGGGAAAAGGGGACGGCTTGCGCTGCCTGCGTAGAACGGATCCTGGATCATATCAAAAATGCCTAAAACCGGGTGAAACAGTGTTATAAGCAGCAGAAGACGATTGGATTCTGCTGCTTATGTGTTGGAAATGCGATTTCTTGCGGCAATTGCAATAAGCATGGATCTGCGATATACATTGCCCGCTTTTGGCGGGAATACCGGGCTCGGCTGAAGAAGTGGTGACGGGCTTGATTAGTCTTGCATTTTTCGAGAGGGTATAGTATAATGAGACAAGAAAAAATGTCTGATTATGGGGAGTGCGTATGAAAAAGAGCTTGCTGATTTTGGGCGCTGGTGGCTATGGCCGTGTTGCTTATGAGATAGCACAGGCGATGGAAGCCTTTGATCAGATTGCATTTCTGGATGATAAAAAGCCGGGAGCCGTGGGTGCCCTGGCGGATCATATTGCGCTGCGCCGGGATTTTGACTGTGCCTTTGTGGCCATCGGAGATCCGCACCTGCGTTTACACTGGCTGGATCGGCTGGAACAGGCAGGCTATGAGCTGCCGGTGCTGATACATCCTGCGGCGTGGGTCTCACCCTCAGCCAGCTGCGGTGCTGGATCCGTGATAGAACCAATGGCAGTGGTGAACACTTCCGCAGTTATCGGAAGAGGGACGCTGCTGTGCGCAGGCTGCGTGGTGAACCATGATGCGTTTATCATGCCAGGCTGTCAGATCGATTGCAATGCGGTGGTGGCCTCAGGCACAACTGTGCCGCATAACACAAAGGTCCCGTCATGCACGATTTATGATAATAAGATGAAGGATGGAGTTATCGTATGTACAACAAGTATGTTAAAAGGCTGATCGATATTATTTTGTCCGCTTGTGGTATTGTGGCGCTGATCCCGGTCTGGCTGATTCTGGCTGTGGCGATCAAGATCGACGATCCGGGTCCTGTGTTTTTTAAGCAAAAGCGCATCGCACGGGATGAAAATGGACAGCAGCGGTTTTTCCAGATTTACAAGTATCGCTCTATGAAAATGTGCACCCCCAAGGACACTCCCACACATTTGCTGGAAAATCCGGAACAGTACATTACAAAGGTGGGTGGCTTTTTGCGCAAGACCAGCCTGGATGAGCTGCCCCAGATCTTCAATATTTTCTTTGGACAGATGAGCATCATCGGACCACGGCCGGCTCTGTGGAATCAGGATGACCTGTATGCAGAGCGGGCAAAATATGGTGCCAACGCCGTCAAGCCCGGACTGACCGGCTGGGCGCAGATCAATGGCCGTGACGAGCTTCCTATCGATGTGAAGGCAAAGCTGGATGGAGAGTACGTAGAAAAATTGAGTTTCGGATTTGATGTCAAGTGCTTTCTTGGCACCATTGGCTCCGTGCTGAAGCACGAGGGCGTTGTGGAAGGCGGCACTGGTGCAATGGAGAAAGAAGCGGCTTCGAAAGGTAGGGCAAAATGATGGAGCAAAGAAAGAAATCGGTCCTGCTATTTTGCCCCAGTTTTTTTGGCTATGATAGACGGATCAAGCAGGCAATACAGGACGCCGGTTATGACGTGGAGCTGACAGATGACCGTGCGGGAAATGATTTCGTGTCGAAGGCCTGTATTCGTTTTAACTTGAAATGCTATTATCCGGTGGTACGAAGATATATCCGAAATCTGATCAAGCGATTTTCCGGGAAGAAGTTCGACTATGTTGTGGTGGTCAAGGGCGAGGGCGTGAATACAGAGGCGGTCGCTATGCTGCGTCAGGCGTATCCAGAAGCCAAATTTGTGCTTTATTTGTGGGATTCGGTTGTGAATATCCCGGAGTGCGAAAAACGAATGAAGCTATATGATCGGGTGCTGACCTTTGACCCGGCAGATGCGGAGCAGTATGCAATTCCCTATCTGAATATTCCCTATGGTCGAGAGAATAAGCAAAGTCAGACAACGGGAAATTATGATTACGATATCGCTTTTATTGGCACGGCCCATTCTGTTCGTCCCAGAGTGGTGAAGCAAATTCAGGCAAGTTGTCAGGAAAATGGAAGAAAATGTTATGTATATCTTTATTCTCCCCATATCCTGGTGTATTTGCTCAACAAACTGACAAATCCGGATTATAAGTGGATCAAGCGAAAGGATATCCACTTTGAGCCGTTGACGTCCCAGCAGGTGTATGAGATCTACAGCGCCAGTAAATGCGTTTTGGACATTGAACATCCGAAGCAGCAGGGGACGACGACAAGACCGGTGGAAATGCTTCCCATGAAGAAAAAAATTATAACGACCAATCATTCTGTTCGAAATTTCCCGTTTTATAACGAGAATAACTTTTGCATTATTGATCGAGATGATCCGAAGCTGGATATTTCTTTTTTGGATACCGAATATGTACCAGTAGATGAAAAAATAATCCAGCAGTATTCGCCGGAAGAATTTGTGAAAGCGTTGCTGAGCTGAAGCAAAGACCTCTGAATTTGTCTCGAAACGGTTAAATTGAGGTAATGAAATGGAAAAAATCAATATCCTGATGGCAACATACAATGGTTCGAAATATGTTAGTCAGCAGATCGACTCTATTCTGGCCCAATCTTTTCAGAACTATCATTTGATTGTGTCCGATGATGGATCGAAGGATGATACGAGCAAAATCCTGGACGAGTATGCAAAAAAATATCCGGAACAGATCACGCATCATTGTTCGGGAAGAAAATTTGGCTGTGCGCAGAAGCATTTTATGTATTTGCTGACGCAGTTTCATGATGCTCCGTATATCATGTTCTGCGATCAGGATGATTATTGGCATCCCGATAAGGTGCAGAAGACCTATGAGAAAATGAAGCAGATCGAGGGTGATCCGGCGATACCTGCCATGGTCCATACAGATCTGCGGGTGGTGGACGGAGATTTGAATGAAATCGATCCATCTTTTATGCACTATTCAAAGCTGAATGGCGAGTTGATGAACTTGCAGCGATTGCTGGTGCAAAATGTCGTGACGGGCTGTACCATGATGATCAATCGATCCCTGGCGGAGCTTTCTGTCACAACGCCGGAAACGGTGGATATGCGAATGCACGATTGGTGGATCGCGATCCTGGCAACGACGATGGGCAATGTTGGTTTTTTGAATGAGGCGACGATGGATTATCGGCAGCATGGCAATAATGTGGTTGGTGCCAAAAATACAAGATCTGTAAGCTATATGTTCGGGAAAGTCAAGGACAATGGAGTTGCCCAGGCTATGCAGCAAACTTATCAGCAGGCGCAGAGCCTGGTTGCGGTATTTGCAGATCAAATGCCGGAGGATAAGAAGGAGCTGATCGCCGCTTATGGACAGATCCAGAAGAAGGGATATTGGGGCCGCAGATTCGCATTTGTAAAGCATGGATTTTACAAGCAGGGACTGACTCGCATAATCGCACAAATGATGTTAGCGTAAGACCGTTGCGGATGATGGTTGCGATATAGGAGGTATTTTGTGAATAAAAAGTTCGATTTTATGAAGGCGGCGTTGCCATGCGTCCTTGGCGGTGCTGCGCTGGCAGGGGGTAATTTGCTGGGATCGAGCAATCATTTCGTAACTGCGTTGATACTGATCTTGCTGGCAGTTGTGCTGTATTTCTACTGCGCCTGTGTTCTTTCGGATAAGAACTGGCTGGATATTCGGGCCGTATTCTCCGGTGCCTGGATCGGAACCATCGGTCTGGCTGCACTGCGGCTGACCGATTATCAGGAACCATGGCAAAATATGACATGGGTGCTGTTGGGCGCAGCGTACAGCGTGTTTATCCTGGGCGCAACAGTGGGTATTTCCTGCGGGGAAAATCTGCTGCGCGGGCTGAAAAGAAAAGGCAAGGATGCACATATTGGGAAGTTTTATTTGGAACTCCACGAAGAAAGGATCTTCTGGATCTGTGTGATCACCACGCTGATCGGATTTGTCTGTTTTGCGATCAACGTGATGATCCGGGGCTATATTCCGTGCTTTACATCCTCCGGCGATAGTGCGTACCTGGATTTTTATACAAAGTTCCATGTGTTTGCTGTTGCGGCGACAGGCGTATCCGGACTGTGCTACTATTGCTTGAAAACGCAAAAGCTCAGTGTGGGAAGACGGCTGATTTTGTGGTTGTGTATTCTCTACTCCACGTTTATTTTCCCGACGCTGGTGGTTTCGAGAGGTACATTTGTTACATCTGCCCTGGCTTTGACCACGGTGGTGTTCTATTTGAACCGCCGCAAGCTCCTGGTGCTGATCCTTTGCCTGGCCACGATCCTCGGGATCTATGCTGGCGTTTCTACCCTGAGAGGATATACAGACGCCCAATTGCAGGAATTTTTTGAACCGTCTGTGATCGTAAAACCGACGACACCCACAGAGCCGGACGACACCGAAGATCCGGACGACACGGAAGAGCCAGGCGAGGATCAGATCATATTTCAGCTGTCGCCTAAGCTTTCGTATCTGTACAGCTATCTGACCGTCAGCCATGACAACTTTAATGAAGCGGTGCAGAACACGGTGGGCTACACATACGGTGCGAAAAATTTTGCGCCCTTCAACGTTGTGTTGCGCAGCGAGAAAATTGCTGAGATCATTGAAAATGGTGAAAGCTATCTGGTCCGGGAACACTTGACTACCACGAATCTGATCGGTGATTTTTACTATGATTTCCATGGCATTGGTGTTGTCGTATTCATGTTGCTCTGGTCTTTTGTTTTTGGCTTGATGCAATGCTGTGTCGATGTGTTTGGCGGCCCGTTTTCGCTACTGACCATGGGCAATGCGATGACACCGGTCACCTTGTGCTTCTTTGCAACTTGGCTGAGCACATTCTCTCAGTGGTTGTTCTGGGGCGTTGTGCTGCTGTTTGCACTGGCAGCCTGTATTACAAAAAGGAAAGAAACCCAATGCTGAACATAAAAATACACTGGAAAAGGAGAAAATACAATGAAGGGAATTATTCTGGCAGGCGGATCCGGTACCCGTCTATACCCTTTGACGAAGGTCACATCCAAGCAGCTTTTGCCGATTTATGACAAGCCCATGATCTATTATCCCATGTCCGTGCTGATGAGCGCCGGAATTCGGGAGATTCTGATCATCTCCACACCTCAGGATCTGCCCCGGTTCCAGCAGCTGCTGGGGGATGGTCACCAGTTTGGCGTTCAGCTGAGCTATGTGGAGCAGCCGTCCCCGGACGGCCTGGCGCAGGCCTTCATCCTGGGTGCGGATTTTATCGGTGATGACACGGTGGCCATGGTGCTTGGTGACAATATCTTTGCTGGTCATGGCCTGAAAAAACGGTTGCGGGCAGCGGTGGAAAATGCCAAGAATGGCAAGGGCGCTACGGTGTTCGGCTATTATGTGGATGATCCGGAACGTTTCGGCATCGTGGAATTTGACAGCGAGGGTAAAGCGATCTCCATCGAGGAGAAGCCTGCCAAGCCTAAGAGCAATTATTGCGTTACCGGCCTGTATTTTTACGATAATAAGGTCGTGGAGTATGCCAAAAATCTGAAACCCTCTCCCCGGGGCGAGTTGGAGATCACGGATCTGAACCGTATCTATCTGGAGGAAGGTAAGCTGAATGTGGAACTGCTGGGTCAGGGATTTACCTGGCTGGATACCGGCACCCATGAGAGCCTGGTGGAGGCTACCAATTTTGTCAAGACGGTGGAGACCCATCAGCATCGGAAGATCGCCTGTCTGGAGGAGATCGCCTATCTCAACGGCTGGATCAGCCGTGAGGACATCATGAAGGTCTACGAAGAGCTGAAGAAAAATCAGTACGGTCAGTATCTGAAGGATGTACTGGACGGAAAATATATCGACAAATAAGGAAGGGTTACATTATGACTATCATTGTTACTGGCGGTGCCGGATTTATTGGCTCCAATTTTGTGTTCCATATGCTGAACAAGTACCCGGATTACCGGATCGTTTGTCTGGACAAGCTGACCTATGCAGGCAACCTGTCCACATTGGCTCCGGTGATGGAGAACCCTAACTTCCGCTTTGTGAAGCTGGATATTTGTGACCGGGAAGGCGTGTACAAGCTGTTCGAGGAAGAGCATCCTGACATTGTGGTGAACTTTGCGGCAGAGAGCCATGTGGACCGCTCCATTGAAAATCCGGAGATCTTCCTCCAGACCAATATTCTGGGCACCCAGGTGCTGATGGATGCTTGCCGGAAGTATGGCATCACCCGGTATCACCAGGTCTCCACCGACGAGGTCTACGGCGACCTGCCCCTGGATCGGCCGGACCTGTTCTTCACTGAGGAGACCCCAATTCACACCAGCTCCCCTTATTCCTCTTCCAAGGCTGGTGCAGATCTTCTGGTCATGGCTTACCACCGTACATACGGCCTGCCTGTGACCATTTCCCGCTGCTCCAATAACTATGGTCCGTACCACTTCCCGGAGAAGCTGATTCCCCTGATGATCGCAAACGCTCTGGCGGATAAGCCGTTGCCTGTTTATGGTGAAGGCTTGAATGTCCGAGACTGGCTGTACGTGGAGGACCACTGCAAGGCCATCGATCTGATCATCCATAATGGCAAGGTCGGCGAGGTTTACAATGTTGGTGGCCACAACGAGAAGCAGAATATTGAGATCGTCAAGATCATCTGCAAGGAGTTGGGCAAGCCTGAGAGCCTGATCACCCATGTTGGTGACCGGAAGGGCCACGATATGCGCTATGCCATTGATCCCACTAAGATCCACAATGAGCTGGGCTGGCTGCCGGAGACCAAGTTTGAGGACGGCATCAAGAAGACCATCCAGTGGTATCTGGATAACAAGGAATGGTGGCAGACGATCATCTCCGGTGAGTATCAGAACTACTACGAAAAGATGTACGGTAATCGTTGAGGAATAGAGAATGAAGGTTTTTGTAACTGGCGTTGGTGGTCAGCTGGGCCACGATGTGATGAATGAACTGCATAAGCGTGGGTATGAAGGCGTCGGCAGCGATATTGCGCCGGCGTACAGCGGCGTGCAGGATGGCTCTGCGGTCACCCAAATGCCATATGTCCAGCTGGATATTACAGATGGGGCTGCGGTAGCTGAAACGATCAGAGCAGTTGCGCCGGATGTGGTGGTGCACTGCGCCGCCTGGACGGCTGTGGATCTGGCGGAAGATGACGACAAAGTGGAAAAGGTCCGGGCGATCAATGCCGGTGGCACCCAAAATATTGCGGATATCTGCAAGGAAATGGGCTGCAAGATGGTCTATATCAGCACGGATTATGTGTTTGACGGTCAGGGGGAAAAGCCCTGGGAGCCGGATTGCAAGGATTATAAGCCGCTGAACATCTACGGTCAGACCAAGCTGGAAGGCGAGCTGGCAGTGAGCCAGACCCTGGAAAAGTATTTTATCGTGCGCATTGCGTGGGTTTTTGGCCTGAATGGCAAGAATTTCATCAAAACCATGCTGGGCTTGAGTAAGAAGTATGATACCCTGCGGGTGGTCTGCGACCAAATCGGCACCCCTACCTATACCCTGGATCTGTCCCGGCTGCTGGTGGATATGATCGAGACGGAGAAGTACGGTTATTATCACGCCACCAATGAGGGTGGATACATCAGCTGGGCGGATTTTGCAACGGAGATCTTCCGGCAGGCCGGAGCAGATACAAAAGTCGTGCCTGTGACGACTGAGGAATACGGCCTTTCTAAGGCTGCGCGCCCCTTCAACAGCCGCTTGGAGAAGGGAAAGCTGGTGGAAGCCGGCTTTGAGCCGCTGCCCACCTGGCAGGATGCACTGCGCCGTTATTTGAAAGAAATCGAGGAATAAAAATGGGACAGATCACAGTTGAAAAAAATGTTGGGGGGATCCAGGGCCTGTGCGTGATCACGCCTGCGGTCCACGGTGACAACCGGGGCTATTTCATGGAGACGTACAGCCAGCGGGATATGGAAGAAGCGGGTTTGAATATTCCCTTCGTACAGGATAATCAGTCCATGTCCACAAAGGGGGTGCTGCGTGGCCTGCACTTCCAAAAGCACTACCCTCAGACCAAACTGGTGCGTGCCATCAAAGGCAGTGTCTTTGATATAGCAGTTGATCTGCGAGCCGGCTCTGACACTTATGGAAAATGGTACGGCGTGTTGCTGACAGAGGAAAACAAGAAGCAGTTCCTGATCCCCAAGGGCTTTGCCCACGGTTTTCTGGTTCTGACGGATACCGCCGAATTCTGCTATAAGTGTGATGATTTCTATCATGTGAACGATGAGGGTGGGTTGGCTTGGAACGATCCGGCGATCGGTATCCAATGGCCTGAGTTGTGTGGTGAATACAGCGGCAGTGCCAGTGCAGAGGGCTACACCCTGTCCGATGGTACGCCCCTGAACCTCAGTGAAAAAGACCAGAAATGGGCTGTGCTGAAAGATACCTATACATTTTAATAAAAGAGGCATTACTGGATGAGCGATAAGAAAAATTCCGCATTTACAGCGGGGATCGGTTACACGATTGGCAATATTTTGATCAAGGGCATTGGCATCCTGACACTGCCTCTGTTCAGCCGGATCATGACAACGGCAGAATTTGGCGTGTACAATGTGTTCGTTTCTTACGACTCACTCCTGTATGTCATCATCAGCTTGGCACTGCACGCCTCCGTTCAGAATGCCAATCGGCTGTACAAGGGGAAAATCGATGATTTTGTATCTTCCATTTCCCTGATCTACATCGGCAATATGTTATTCTTTACGCTGATCGCAGTGCTATTTGGAAAACAGATCGGTCAGTGGCTGGGACTGGAGCATTATCTGATCTTTGCACTGATCCTGTATAGTTTCGGTTCGGCGATACTGACCCTGTATAACACCTGGATCAGCCTGAACTATGCCTACAAGCAGTATTTGATCGTTGCGCTGGTCAACAGTCTGGGCAACGTTCTGGTGTCGCTACTGCTGATCTTTACGGTGTTCCGGAGCCGGAGAGACATCGGCCGAATCGTCGGCTCTACGGCGGTGATCACCTGTTTGGCAGTGGTTTTGCTGGGCACTATCTTCAAAAAGGCGAGGCCGCGGTTCAATGGCACCTATTGGAAATTCGCCATCAAGTACAGCCTGCCCATCGTTCCCCATGGCATTTCTCAGGTGTTGCTGGCACAGTTTGACCGGATCATGATCCGGAACATGGTCAGCGATGCCGCTGCGGGCGTTTATAGCCTGGCTGGTAACATCAAGATCATTATTACGGTGATCACTTCCGCTGTTTCCACCGTCTGGACTACCTGGTTCTACAGGGAGATGAACAAGGGAGACACTCGAAATATCCGCACCCGGGCGACACAGCTGACAGCCCTGTTTGCCGTGATGACCATCGGTGTGATGGCGCTGTCTCCGGAACTGGTTTGGATCCTGGGGGGCAAGGAATATGAACTGGCAAAATATGTGGCGGTCCCCATGGTGATGGATGCGTTCATCCTGTTCATGTATGAGCTAATCTGCTGCGGAGAGTACTATGCCCAAAAGACCCTGTACATCATGTACGGGACCATTGGCGCTGCGATTTTGAATGTGATCCTGAATTACATTTTTATCCAGAAATATGGATTTGTTGCCGCAGCGTATACCACATTGTTTGCGTATGTGTGCTATTTGCTTCTGCATATCTTCATTTGTAGAAAGTCCATCGGCTTTTGTGTCATCCCGATCAAGAAAATCGTACTGTTCAGCGCAATCGTGGTGGCTGCTGCTGCCCTTGATCTGGTATTTGTGAACAGTATGCTCATTCGCTGGGGTGCGTGCGCATTGATCGTCATTCCCATAGCGGTGTATCTGCTTCGGCAATACGGCGTTAGCGAACTGAAAGCGCTGATCAAGAGATAAAGCGTCAGTGCGCAGCGGAATTATACAACGGAAAGGATTTACTGGTATGAAAGCATTAACGGCCCGAGAGGTCCAACTGGGAGAATTGGAGATCGTAAAAAAGCTGGACGAGATCTGCACCCGTTTGAATTTGCGCTATTTCCTGGCTTACGGCACCTTGATCGGTGCAGTCCGGCATCAGGGCTTTATCCCCTGGGATGACGATCTGGACATCACCATGCCCCGACCGGACTATGAAGTGCTGATGGAGTATCTGGCGACCCATGCCCAGGAGATCGCCCCTCTGAAGCTGATGCACTATAAGACAAGCAAAGATTATATCTACCCCATCGCCAGAGTGGTGGACACCCGCTACTGGGTGGATTATCAGAATGCAAAGGATTACGATCTGGGCCTGTTCGTGGATGTCTATCCGCTGGATGGCTGCGGCAACACGGAAGAAGAAGCCATGCAGCTCCTGCATAAAAATTATTCGGACTACCGGATGGTTGCCCTGGCAGGACATGACCGGTATCGTCCGAGCCTTCAGGGTGGTCTTGTGCGCAGTGTTGGAAAGCTGGCTGCCTACTGCTATGTGCAGCTGCGTGGAACGCACTTTTTTATCAAAAAGCTGGATAAAAACGGCAAAAAATACCCCTTTGAAGATTGCGCCTATGTGGATGCAACAATATGGGATGAGACCATGACCCCCTTCAAGCGGGAGTGGTTCCAGGATGTGGTGCGCCTGCCCTTTGAGGATGCAATGCTGTGCGTCCCTGCCCGCTACCATGAGATCCTGACCCGGGTCTATGGGGACTATATGCAGCTGCCGCCGGAAGAGGACCGCATCGGTCACCACTATTATACCGCTTACCTGCGGGACGAATTCGTGACGGACAGTGCGACGGAAAAATAACAGAAAAGCCATGACGGGTGCGCCGGTGGGATACACTGGCGCACCCGCTTTTGGCGTATAGCTGGTGGACAAAAAGAGAAGAAATGTGACATATGCACAGATAAGCGCCAAATAGCAAATTTTTCTTGAACAAAAAATACAAAAGCGGTTGCATTTTTAATGTGAGTGAGCTATACTTAACTCGGTAAGCTGCGCACGCAAGGTGCAGCGGTGGAAAAATTCAGCGGTGTGCGCCGGTAATGATTCCGGCCTAGCCGGTGTGCGCCACGGATCAAAAGGAGGAAGTAGTGTGAAAAAAAGAGGAACCCTTTTGCTGTGCACATTGGTACTGATTGTGGCATTTTTGCTGCCAGTCGGTGCTCACGCACAGGAATACGCATCCGAATGGGTACAGGATGCCTCTGGCAACTGGTCTTACTACCTGGAAGACGGTACCAAGGCAAAATCGGGTGTGTTCTATATCGATGGCGCATACTATGGCTTTGATTGGTGGGGCCAGTTGTATGTGGATACCGAATTTGGAGCGTATGATGAAGATGGAACGTATGGGCATTACTGTGCCAAGGAGGATGGAACACTCTATGTAAACGAGTGGTACATGGATGACTACGGCTCGTACTACTACTATGGCGATGCGGGCCGAGGACTGGATGGCTTTGCAACCGTAGATGGTGTGCAATACTATTTTTATAGTGGTTGTATGGCTCGCAATGAAAGCGTAACTACTGACGGCGTTGCCTATGTTGCGGATGACGACGGCCACTTGACGCAGCTGGCATCGGGCTGGAACTATGTCAGTGAGTACTATTACTATGTGAAGGAAGACGGAAGCTTGGCCAAAGGCGAGGTCCTGCTGATCAATGGTGCATACTATGCCTTCGATTGGGGCGGTCAGATGTATGCAAATTGTGGTTTCGGCTGGAGCTTCTCGGATGATGGCGAAAATTATGAATATGTATATTATTGGGCCAGAGAAGACGGTAGGCTCTATGTAAACGAGTGGTATGGCAATAAGTACTTTGGTGAAGGTGGCCGTGCCCCTCGGGGGTTGGCGACCGTGGATGGTATACTTCGTTATTTTGGTGAATGGGGTGAAATGGCTCGGAATACCACAGTGACTGTTGATGGTACCATCTATATTGCGGACGAAATTGGCCAGCTGACACAGGTGGTACAGGGCTGGAACCAGTTGGGTGAATATTACTATTATGTGAAGGAAAACGGCGAATTGGCCAGCGAAGAGGTCCTGCTGATCGATGGCGCATATTATGGCTTTGATTATGATGGCCAGATGTATGCGGATGAGCCGTTTTGGGTATATGACTATACGGACGATGACGATGGAGTGAGAGTTTATTACCGTGCTAAGGCAGATGGCAAGCTCTATGTCAATGAGTGGTATGTCGAAGAAAGCGGTGAGAGATACTACTACAGTGACGGAGGCGCTGCAAAATCGGGTCTGGTCGTGGTAGACGGTGTACCGTATATGTTTTACAATACTGGCCTACTAATGCGAGATCTGGTTCGGTCGTATGATGGCGTTGCTTATTATGCAGACGAGGAAGGTAATGTGACCCAACTGGTAAAGGGTTGGAACCAGTTTGGGGAGCACTACGCTTATGTGAAGGAAACTGGCGAATGTGCTCGCAGAGAGATCCTTTGCATCGACGGCGCATACTATGGCTTCGATACGGACGGCTGGAGATATACGGATAGTCAATTTTATCTGTATATTCGTGACGAGGATGGAAACAGGGCGTACGACTATTTCCGTGCAAAGGAAGATGGTAGCCTCTACGTCAACGAGTGGTACGTAGCAACCTGGGGCTCCAAGTATTACTATGGCGAAGGTGGCCGTGCAGCTGAAGGCTTGATGACCGTAGATGGTAACGTTTACTGCTTTTACGATGCTGGCCAACTGGCTTGCAATAGAGTTGTAGATGCAGATGGTAAATTTTATTACGCAGATGAAAATGGCAGTCTAACGCAGCTGGTACAGGGCTGGAACCAGTTGGGCGATGAATATGCCTATGTGAAAGATGATGAATGGTATGCAATAGAGGAGACCCTCTACATTGATGGGGCATACTACGCTTTTGACGATAATGGTTTGATGTACAGAGGTTGCCAGTGCAATGTCTGGTACAGTGGAGAAGATGACTGGGGATTCTTCTGGTATTGTGCCAAGGAAAATGGTATGCTCTATGTGAATGAGTGGTACAAAGATGACCGGGGTACATACTATTACTACGGCGCAGACGGCCGTGCAGCAAGGGGCGTCGTAGAGATCGATGGCGTTCTGTATGGCTTCAACGATGAGGGCATGCTGCTGAAGAAGGCCCTGCTGGAGGCAGATGACGGCACCTGCTATTATGTGGATGAGAATGGTCACGCAAGCGTAATGACCGCAGGTCTCGGCTGGATCCTGATCGGAGACGATTATTATTACTGCGGTGAAAACGGCTTGTACAAGGAAACCGTTGTCAACATCGGCGGTGCGTACTACGGCTTTGATAGCTATGGCCGGATGTATGACAACGAAGATTTTGGCATGGATATCTATGATGAAAATGGATATTGGCTGAGTTGGGAATATTACCGGGCCCAGAAGGGCGGTGCCCTGTATGTGAACCAGTGGTATCAGGACGAATATGGTTCCTGGTTCTACTATGGTGAGGATGGCGCTGGCGTAGAGGGGGTTGTCACCATCGGTGGCGTAGACTACTACTTCTACGAAGATGGCCGGATGATGACGAACAAACTGTTTTGCATCGAAGAAAACGCCTATTACATCGATGGGAATGGCCATGCACATGAGCTCCAGATCGGCTGGAACTACATTGACGGCTACTACTATTACATGACCGAAGTGGGGCATGTAGCTGAGGACGAGATCGTGGAGATCGACGGCAAGCTGTACTACTTCCGTTACAACGGCCGGATGCATGCCGACGGCGCAATATGGATCAGTGCGAATTTTGAAGATGAGTACTTGCATGGATACATCTACGCACGGCCCGATGGTAGTCTCTATCGGGAACAGCTGACCTGGGATTACGAGGATGGATACTGCTACTACGATGAATTTGGTATCCGCGTAACCACGGGCCTGATCCAGTGTGACGGCAACTACTATTATCTGTACTACGGCGAGATGCTGAAAAATCAGGTACTTTCCAATGGCTACCAAGTCTATGTGTTTGGCGCCGATGGTGTGGGCTACACGGCGGAAGGTACCCAGTGGGTACAGGGCAGCGAGGGCGAATGGCTCTACGTCAGAAATGGTATCGTAGTCGACGGAATCGTGGAGATCGATGGGGTCGAGTATCTATTCGATAGCGGCTATCTGATCACCAACAGCTATACCTGGATCTATAACAGAGAGACCGATAGATATGATCCTTATCTGGCGGATGCCAACGGTCACCTGATCACCCGGGAGGGCTGGCACACCGTAGATGGTTCCTATATGTACGTTCAGGCGGATGGCACGTTGCTTGAGGGCTTGCAGACCATCAATGGTGTTAGGTATTTCTTCACGCCTGCAATGGCACATGATACCGTACTGGATGTGGATGGCAAGCTCTACATCGCAGGAGCCTCCGGCGCCCTGACGGAATATGTGGGCGACGGCATTTATGAGATCTATGAGACGCTCTACCTGGTCGTGGATGGTCAGATCGTGCGTGGTCAGTGGATCAGCTATAATGGTAAGATGTTCCGCGCCAGAGAGGATGGCAGCCTGTACAATGATTGCATTTGGGTTTGTGACCAGAATGAGCTCTACGCATTCAATAAGGATGGCACGCTGGTGACCAATGGCTGGTACAAAACCGGTTATGCAATGATGTACTATGCCGATGAAAACGGCAAGCTGGTAACTGGCTGGCAGACCATCGATGGCAAGCAGTACTATTTCTTCGAAGGCGGTGAATTGCACACGGGTGGTTATTTCTATGATGGTACTGGCTGCTACATCATCGGACCGAATGGTACTGCGATGAATGTGACCGGTCAGAATGGCTGGATCTATTTCAACGGCTCTTACTATTACATGGAAGACGGTGCACTGTATAGTTACTGTTACGTAGAAATCGATGGGAAGAACTATATCTTTGGCAGCGACGGCAAAATGTGTGCCGATGAATTCGTATACGATTACTATGTGGATGGCAACGGCGAAGTAGTCACCGGCTGGTTTGTCTGTGGCAATGACTGGTATTATGCCAACGAAGATGGCGAGCTGCTGAATGGCCTGGTGGAGATCGACGGTGTGACCTATTACCTCGACGATGGCCGGATGCTGACCGGCTTGCAGATGTACCTGGATAGCGATGGTGACGACCTGATGGTATATCTGGTGGACTGCGGTAAAAACGGTGTGGTGGTCAGCAAGACCCTGATGGACGGCGAACTGGTATACGCAAATGGTGAAGTGATCTATGTGAAGAACGGCGAGGCCTATACTGGCTGGCTGGGCAACCGCTATTTCAGTGATGGTGCGATGCTTTCGAATACGATCCTCGGCACTGGTAGCGATGCTTACTACCTGAAGATGGACGGCAACTGCGCATACGGATTTGTGGCAATTGAAGCAATGGATGCGGATGTGTGGGTCTATGCTAATGCAGATGGCAAGCTGGCTTACAATGAGTGGAAGCTGATCGGTGGTTACTGGTATTACTTCAACGCTTATGTCATGGTAAGCGGTGGTAACTTTGAAATCGATGGCAACCTGTGCCAGTTCGATGAGAGCGGTCACTATCTGGGCATTGTGGAGCCGGAAGAGCCGGACTTCACCGGTGCTGCAGATGGCTGGTACTACTGGGACGGCGAGTACTACTATATCCACGCCGGAGAAGCCGTGTGTGACGAGATGCTGCTGATCAATGGCTCCTGGTATTACTTTGACGATGCTGGCATTATGGTAACCGACGAGATGGTATACAGCGAAGAGAATTCCTGCGACTACTACTTTGGCTCCAGTGGCGCACGGGTGGAGACCACTGGCTGGGTGCTGATCAATGGCAACTACTACTATTTCAACCAGAATCACAGCATCCGCTTTGACCTGTTTATGGACAATGGCACATGGTACTACACCTACTACTATGAGCGGTATCTTAACGGCAAATGGGATTGTGGTAGTGTAATGGCGCAGGATACCTATCAGGTGATCAACGGAAAGCTGTATTACTTTGACCACAGCGGCGCCGGCACGGAGATCAATATCGAGAACGGCTGGTATAATGCAGATGGAGAGTGGTACTACTTCCGCAATGGTGCGATGGTAAGTGGCGAGCAGATCATTGGCGGTACGGCCTATTACTTCTCCAATTACCGGATGATCACCAATGGCTTTGGCCAATCTAATGATTATCAGAAGGTGTATTACCTGGATGGCAACGGACTGGTGGTTCGCACGCCCGGCTGGCATCAGCTGGCAAAGGGCTGGATCTATATCAATGAGGATGGCTCGGTCTGCACAAGTGGTGTATACCTCATTGATGGCGCAGAGTATGCTTTCCTTGGCGCCTATTGGGTCAACTGATCCAAAACGAATGAAATGATCGTTTAACTGGCAAGCGCCGGGTACCTGCGGGTACCCGGCGTTTTACAGATCGTGCTTGACAGGGACAGGGAGCCGTGCTATAATGAGTGAACCTTCGGGAGGCAAATTTTTTTGCATTGATGTTCACGAAAATGAAAGGAGAGGTGTTCATGAATGTGTGTAATCTTGAAATATTAAAGCATCTGCGGACGGCGGCCTATGCAAACCAGCGCGTGCTGGCAGAGGAAACGGGCTATTCCGTCGGTGCTGTGAATAAAGCGATCAGGGAATTGAGCCAGGACGGTTATCTGGATCAAAATGCCGCTCTGACGGAAAAGGCAATTGGCTTGTTGGAAAAAAATGCACCCAAACGGGCGGTCATTCTGGCGGCGGGTTATGGAATGCGCATGGTGCCCATCAATATGGAGTTCCCCAAAGCACTGCTGGAGATCAATGGGGAACCGCTGATCGAGCGGCAGATCAAACAGCTGCACGAGGTGGGGATCCGGGAGATCTATGTGGTTGTCGGCTTTATGAAGGAGCGGCTTGAGTACTTGATCGATACGTATGGCGTGACCCTTTTGGTCAATTCGGATTATGCGGCGAAGAACAATCTTCACTCCCTGAAGAAGGCTTTGGCCTATTTGTCGGATTGTTATGTGGTTCCCTGCGATATTTGGTGCCAGGAAAATCCCTTTTCAAAGTATGAGCTGTATTCCTGGTATATGGTCAGCGATCAGGAGAATAAGGAAAGCACGGTCCGGGCCAACCGCAAGATGGAGCTGGTCACTGTGTCTCCCAGATCCGGTGGAAATGGGATGATCGGTATTTCCTATCTGGCAGAGGCAGATGCGGCACCGATCCGGGAGCGGATCAGCGTCATGACCCAGGATAGCCGGTTTGATGAGGTGTTCTGGGAGGAAACGCTGCTGGAAAAGGGGAAAATGAGGGTCTATGCCAATGTGGTTCCGGCGGACACCGTTGCGGAGATCAATACCTATGAGCAATTGCGGGAGATGGACAGTAACTCCAAGCAGCTCCGGTCCGATGCCATCGAGGTGGTGGCCAAGGCACTGCAAGTGACACCGACCCAGATCCAGCAGATCAAAGTGCTGAAAAAGGGTATGACAAACCGATCCTTCCTGTTTCGCTGCCAGGGGGAAAAATACATCATGCGCATCCCTGGGGAGGGAACGGACCAGTTGATCAGCAGACCACAGGAGGCGGCGGTGTACGGTGCCATCCGAGGAAGGGGACTATGTGACGATCCGGTTTATTTAAATCCGGAAAATGGTTACAAAGTGACCCGCTACATTGAAAATGTGCGTTGCTGTG
Source organism: uncultured Oscillospiraceae bacterium (assembly GCA_964528715.1). Taxonomy (GTDB): domain Bacteria; phylum Bacillota; class Clostridia; order Oscillospirales; family Oscillospiraceae; genus Faecousia. Next base: position 30,478 of record CAZGTR010000002.1, read on the forward strand.
ATCCGGATCGGGTGGAGGATCTGAAGATCTGCATGGAAAAGCTTCGCGCATTCCATGATATGGCTCTGGAAGTCCCTCATTGTTTTGATATTTTTGAGAAGATCGATTTCTATGAGTCCTTATGGGAGGGAAATCCGTCCGTTTATAGAGACTATGCGACGACAAAACAGCATGTTTTGCAGTTGCAGCCGTTCATTGAGGCCCATGTGGAGCGGAAGGTGCTGACCCATATCGACGCAGTGCCGGACAATTTCCTCTTTGACCCCAACGGCGAGAACGGGGAGAGCGTTCAGCTGACGGACTGGGAGTATGCCGGTATGCAGGACCCCCATGTGGACATTGCGATGTTCTGTATTTATTCCATGTATGATCGGCCGCAGGTGGAACGCTTGATCGATCTGTATTTCCCGGAAGGGTGCACCAGAGAGAACCGGCTGAAGATCTATTGCTACATTGCCGCCTGCGGTTTGCTGTGGAGCAACTGGTGCGAATACAAGCGGAATTTGGGCGTGGAATTTGGTGAATACTCTCTGCGCCAGTACCGCTTTGCAAAGGATTATTACAAAATCTTTTGCCAGGAAATGGAAAAGGAGGGGCAAGACCATGTATCGTGTTGAACGTGCCATCATTATGGCGGCGGGGTTGGGAAATCGGATGCGTCCGGTGACGCTGCATACACCGAAGCCAATGGTCAGAGTCAATGGCGTGCGGATGATCGATACGGTGATCCGGTCGTTGCATGAGAATGGGATCTATGAGATCTATGTAGTGGTCGGATACCTGAAAGAACAGTTTCACATTCTGGAACAGGACTACGAAGGAATTCATTTGATCGACAATCCCTATTATGATAGTTGCAATAATATCGCCTCGCTGTATGTTGCCCGGGATCATCTGGAAAATGCCATCATTCTCGATGGCGATCAGCTGATCCGCAACCCTAAGGCTCTGGAGCGTGACTTTGAGCGTTCCGGCTATAACTGTGTCTGGACGGACGAAGAGACAGATGAATGGCTCTTGACGGTCCGGGATGGACTGGTGACCCATTGCAGCCGTACTGGCGGCAAGGGTGGTTGGCAGTTGTTCAGTGTATCTCGCTGGACGGCGGCGGACGGCAAAAAGTTGAAAGCCCATCTGGAGCTGGAGTTCGAAGTAAAGCAGAACCGGCAGATCTACTGGGACGATGTGGCGCTGTTCTGCCATCCCCGGGATTATCAGCTGGGGATCCGACCGATGAAGCCGGAGGATGTCCGGGAAATCGACAGCTTTCAGGAATTGGTAGCCATTGACAGTAGCTATGCGGAAAATGAGGAGAAAAATTATGAATAAATCGGAAAAGAAAATCGACTGGATGATCACACTGGTGCCGCTGCTGTTGGTGGTGGCGTTGTGCGTGGTGTTTATGGTCATCCCGGAGCAATCCAATGTGATTTTGAGCCAGGTGCGCTACTTCTTTGGAGATACCTTCGGCGTGTACTATCTGGTCATCGGACTGGGTATGCTGGTGTTCTCCATTTTCCTGGCTGGCTCTAAGTACGGCAAGATCGTGCTGGGCGAGCCGGGGGAGAAGCCCAAATATTCCTTCCCGGCCTGGGGCGCTATGATGTTTACGGCGGGCCTGGCTGCGGATATTCTGTTCTATTCTTTCTCTGAGTGGGTGCTGTATGCTACGGATCCCCATCTGGAGCAGATGGGCAGCATCCAGCAGTGGGCAGGGGTGTATCCACTGTTCCACTGGAGCTTTATCCCCTGGGCGTTCTATCTGGTCCTGGCAGCGGCCTTTGGCTTTATGCTTCATGTGCGCAAGACCAACCGGCAGAAGTATTCCGAAGCTTGTCGTCCCATTCTGGGTAAGCATACAGACGGCTTCCTGGGCAGAGTGATCGATTTGCTGGCGGTGTTTGCACTGCTGGCAGGTACAGCAACCACCTTTGCAGTGGCAACGCCTCTGATGGCCAGTTTGATCAATAAGATCTTTGGGGTGGAGCTGAGCCGGACGGCGGTGACATTGGCAATTCTGGTGGTTACCTGTGTGGTCTATACCACCTCTTTGCTCAAGGGCTTCAAGGGAATCAGCTTCCTGGCCAATGCCTGCGTCTATTTGTTTTTCGGGCTGCTGGCCTACGTGCTACTCCTGGGCGGAGAGACACGCTATATCATTGAGACCGGTGTGGAGTCTCTGGGAAGAATGATTCAGAATTTCTTACAGCTGTCTACCTATACGGACCCGCTGCGCCAGGATAATTTTGCCCAGAACTGGACGATCTACTATTGGGCCTACTGGATGGTGTGGTGTGTGGCAGCGCCGTTCTTTATCGGCAGCATCTCCAAGGGGCGGACGATCCGGCAGACCATCCTGGGCGGCTATGTCTTTGGCGTCGGCTCTACACTGAGCAGCTTTATCATTCTGGGCAATTATTCCATGGGTATGCAGATGAGCGGAAAGGCCGATTTCATTGCAGAGTATCTTCAGTCCGGGGATATGTACGGTATGATCGTCTCCATGATCGATTCTATGCCTCTGGCACCGGTGGTCATGGTGGTGGTGCTGGTGACCATGATGGCGTTCTATGCCACCTCCTTTGACTCCATCGCTCTGACGGCCTCCTGTTACAGCTACCACCGACTGGGGGAGAAGGAGCAGCCTCATAAGCTGATGCAGTTGATGTGGTGCATTTTGCTGATTTTGCTGCCCATGGCGCTGGTGTTTGCAGAAAGCTCCATGAATAATCTGCAATCTGTCAGCATTGTGGCGGCGTTCCCGATCGGTGCGGTCATCGTGCTGATCGCAGCCAGCTTCCTGAAGGATGCGAAAAAGTATCTGGGCGAGCTGGAGCGGAGAAAAAAGCAGTAAACGAAAGAAGAAAAGTAAGCGTCAAAACTAGCGGCGACTTGCAGTGAGCTTGCCGGTATGAAACAA
>CAZGTR010000003.1:0-26600 GCA_964528715.1 uncultured Oscillospiraceae bacterium
TCCTTCCACTATGGATTTTTTTGTTCAGGTGTTCAATTTGATTTTATAATTAACCCAAATAAAAAAATTAAAAAATTTTTGAAAAAACAGTTGACGAATTGAAAATAATGCGCTACAATAAGCGCAACTTCATTGAAAAGCATTGAAGGGAAGAGTAGGCGACGCAAAAGCGTTCAGAGAGCCCCGGTTTGGTGAAAAGGGGTACGAAATAGCCCGCTGAACATGGTCCCGGAGCCGCTTAGGCGATAGGTAGTCTAAGACGGGTGCGCCCGTTAAAGCGCAGGAGTGTGTGGGCACTCCCGGAGGTATCTGCCGTGAGGCAGGTGCGAATCAAGGTGGCAACACGGCTTTACAGTCGTCCTTGTGTTTTGTGCACAAGGACGATTTTTTTGTTTGTGAGGAGGAATTTGATATGGAGCATATCATCAGGGTGGAGCACCTTTGCAAGACCTTTGGCTCCGGTGAGGAGCAGGTCGCTGCATTGCAGGATGTGAATTTGGAAATCGAAAAGGGTGAGATCTTTGGTATCATCGGTCTTTCCGGTGCTGGCAAGAGTACGTTGGTCCGGTGTATGAACCTTCTGGAACGACCCGACGAAGGAAAGGTGCTGTTCCATGATAAGGATCTGATGAGCCTGACACCCAAGGCACTGCGGAAAGAGCGGCGGATCATTTCCATGATCTTCCAGAGCTTTAATCTGCTGGATCAGCGGACGGCACTGGAAAATATTTGCTTCCCTATGGAGTTGGCGGGCATTCCTGCTAAGAAAGCGAAAAAACGTGCCTTGGAGCTGCTGGAGATCGTTGGATTGCCGGATAAGGCAAATTCCTATCCGGTGCAGCTGTCTGGTGGACAGAAGCAGCGTATTGCCATCGCCCGTGCTTTGGCCTCTGATCCGGAGGTCCTGCTGTGTGACGAGGCAACTTCCGCACTGGACCCCAAGACCACGGACAGCATTTTGAATCTGCTGCAAAAGATCAACCGGGAGCAGGGGATCACCGTGATCATCATCACCCACCAGATGTCCGTCATCGAGCAGATCTGTAACCGGGTGGCGATTCTGGACCACGGCTGCGTGGCAGAGATCGGCACGGTGGAGAAGGTGTTCTCCAATCCTAAGTCCAAGGCTGGTCGCCGTCTGGTATCCCCGGACAAGGCACTGCCAGTGGAAGAGTGGGAAGTGCCCGTGGCCCGTCTGGCCTTCAACGGCGCCATGGTGGAGGAGCCGGTCATTGCAACCTTGGCAGCCAAAAAGCAGATCCTGGTAAGCATTCTGGGTGCGGATACCCGGAATGTGGACGGAAAAATGTTCGGTACCATGCTCATCAGCCTGCCGGAAGATCCCCAGCAGAAGCTGACGGCTCTGGAATATTTGAATTCTCAACCTGGTGTGACCGCCGAGGAGGTGCATTGATATGGAACAGCTGGTTCAATTGCTGGAAAGCATTGGCTTTAATAAAGTACAGGAACAGCTGGATTTCCTGCTGAACCCGGAAAATATCCCCTTTGCAATTTGGGAGACCCTGTATGCGCCGTTTCTGGCGGCGATCTTCGCCTATGTCATTGGTCTGCCCCTGGGCGTGCTGCTGGTAACGGGTGAGGAAAAGGGCATTGCCCCCCTGCCCAAGTGGGTCATGAGCGTGCTCAATACCTTTATCAACCTGCTGCGAAGCGTACCGTTTCTGATCTTGATGGTAGTGGTGTTCCCCTTGAGCCGTCTGATCGTCGGTACTTCCATTGGTACCACAGCGACCATCGTGCCCTTGACCGTTGCAGCGGCACCGTATGTGGCAAGACTGGTGGAAGCCAGCCTGCGGGAAGTGGATCACGGTGTCATCGAGGCGGCCCAGTCCATGGGCTGCTCCACCTGGCAGATCGTCACCAAGGTGATGCTGCCGGAGTGTAAGCCCAGTCTAATCAATGGCGCTACAAACGCTTCCATCACCATTTTGGGCTACGGCGCCATGGCGGGTAACATCGGCGGCGGCGGCCTGGGTGCCATCAGCCTGCTTCGTGGCCACGGAAGAGGACAGACACTGGTCCTGTATGTGGCTGTGATCATTCTGGTCATTCTGGTCCAGATCATTCAATCCATCGGTACTGCGCTGACCATCAAGACGGATAAGCGCATCACCCATAAGTAAGAAATCAAAAGGAGAAAAGGAAAATGAAAAAGATTATTGCATTGGTTTTATCTCTGGTCCTGGCACTGGGCCTGTTCGCAGGCTGCGGCAAGAGCGATGACAAGGTCATCAAGGTCGGCGCAACGCCTTCTCCCCATGCGGAGATCCTGGAAGTGATCAAGGATACCCTGGCAGCTGAAGGCTGGACCCTGGAGATCAAGGAATTCAATGACTATGTCCTGCCCAACACCTCCGTGGAAGAAGGCCAGCTGGATGCCAACTACTTCCAGCACGTGAAGTACATGAACAACTTCAACGAAGAAAACGGCACCCATCTGGTGAGCGTTGCCGGTATCCACTATGAGCCCTTCGGCATCTACGCCGGCAAGAGCGCTTCTCTGGAAGCCCTGCCCGAGGGCGCAAAGATCGCTGTTCCCAACGATGCTACCAACGAAGCCCGGGCTCTGCTGCTGCTGGAGCAGGCTGGTCTGATCAAGCTGAAGGAAGGCGTGGGTATCGCCGCTACCAAGGCTGACATCGTGGAAAATCCCCACAACTACGAGCTGTACGAAGTCCAGGCCGAGCTGGTACCCACCGTGCTGAAGGATGTGGAGATCGCCGTCATCAACGGTAACTACGCTCTGGGCGCTGGTCTGAAGCTGGCTGACGCTCTGGCTACTGAAGCTGCAGATGGTCTGGCTACTGAGTACTACCAGAACATCCTGTGCGTCAAGGAAGGCAACGAGAACTCCGAAAAGACCAAGGCTCTGCTGAAGGCCCTGAAGAGCGACGCTGTGAAGGAGTACATCGAAAAGACCTACAACGGCGCAGTTGTTCCCCTGTTCTAATAAAATCGAAAGGCACCGGAATATCCGGTGCCTTTCGTTTGTAATGGAAAATAAATTTATGATAAAAAATATCTTTTCAACCGCTTGTTCATGGTGTATAATGTAAGTGTAAGACCATCCGTGACCATTACTGGTAAGGAGTGAAATTATGACCTACGAAGAACTGAAAAAGGATGAAGCCATCTGCACCTATATCACCCAGGCAGATGCGTCGCTGGGAGCGCTGGGCTTTACAGAGCACAGTTTTGCCCATGTTTGCCGTGTGGCAGAAATGACAGGCGACATTCTAAAGACGCTGAATTACCCGGACCGGACGGTGGAACTGGGCAGGATCGCCGGATATCTGCACGATATCGGAAATCTGGTCAATCGTGTGGATCACAGCCAGAGCGGTGCCATTATGGCGTTCCGTATCCTGGACAAGCGTAATTTTGCCCCGGAGGAATGCTCGCTGATCGTGACTGCCATTGGTAATCACGACGAGGGAACCGGTGTCCCGGTGAACGCCATGGCAGCGGCGCTGATTTTGGCAGATAAGTCCGATGTTCGGCGCAGCCGTGTCCGGGCAAAGAAAATGGTGGATTTTGATATCCATGACCGGGTGAATTATTCTGTGACGGATTCGGAGCTGGTGATCAACGAAGAACACAGTACAGTGACGCTGGTGCTGACCGTTGATACGGCGTTTAGCTCGGTGCTGGATTATTTCGCCATCTTTACAAACAGAATGCTGCTCTGCCGACAGGCAGCAAAAACACTTGGAATGCAGTTCAAGCTGACCATCAACGGGCAGCAGCTTGGCTGATCTTTGGAGGAACTTATGACTGAGAAATTTGAGAATTTTTTGTCTTGGCATATTTATCAAGTCTATCCCAGAAGCTTTTGCGACTCCAATGGGGATGGTATCGGTGATCTGCGAGGCGTGATCGGAAAGCTGGACTATCTGAAGGATCTGGGTGTCAATGCCATCTGGCTGTGCCCCTGCTACAAAAGCCCCAACGAGGACAACGGCTATGATGTGGCCGATTACCGGGATATCATGGATGAGTTCGGCACCATGGAGGATATCAAGGAGCTGATCGCCCAGCTGCACGAGCGGGATATGAAGATCATCATGGATCTGGTGCCCAACCATACTTCTGCCCAGCACAAGTGGTTCCAGGAGTCCCGGAAATCCAAGGATAATCCGTACAGCGACTATTATTACTGGTTCGATTCTCCACCCAATAACTGGGGCAGTATGTTCGGCGGCTCTGCATACCAGTACGATGAAGGCAGGAAGCAGTACTATCTGCATACATACGCTGTGGGTCAGCCGGATCTGAACTGGGAAAATCCCAAGGTGGTGCAGGAAATGCAGGCCGTGGTGGATTTCTGGGTGGATCTGGGGGTGGATGGTTTCCGTGTGGATGTCATCGACCAGATCTCTAAGAATTTCGATGGGGAGAACTGTTTCGGCCCCCGGCTCCATGAGTTCATCCATGCCCTGTTCGGCCGGGGCAAGACAAAGCACCTGTTTACGGTCGGTGAATGCTGGGCAGACAATATTGAGGAAGTTCGTCGCCATGCGGCGGCTTCCCGGGATGAGCTGTCCACGTTGTTCCAGTTCGACCATCAGAACATCGGCAGAGGGGATAAGTTTGAGAGAATGCCTGCCGGGCTGAATGATCTGTGGGTGCGGTTGGTGCATTGGGAAAACCTAATGCAGGAAAATGATCTGCTCTACTCCCTGTTTACGGATAATCATGACAACGGCTGGCTGCTGGATCGCATTGGGGACAGGGAGAAGCTGCGCTATGAGTCCGCCACCGCCATTGCGGCTATGGTGTATCTAATGCGGGGCGTGTGCTTCATTTACCAGGGCCAGGAAATGGGCATGATCAATTCCTGCCATGGCTCCATTGAAGAATTTGACGATGTGGAGAGTATCAATAAGTACGCAAAGCTTTGCGATAGCCTGACACCGGAGCAGGCGCTGGAACGGATCAACTTCGGCGGACGGGACAATGCCCGGCGGCCCATGTGCTGGAATGCCGACGGATCCGGATTTACCACGGGAAAGCCCTGGCAGCCGTTTCACAGCCGCCAGGATATCATCAATCTGGAAGCGGACATGGTAGCAGAAAAATCCATCCACCATTTCTACCGGGATCTGCTGCACCTGCGCAGTGCCCATCCGGCGCTGACGGTGGGCTCCTTTGAAGCGCTGGATACTGACGGTACCTACGCTGCCTTCCGCCGCAGAACAGAAGACGAAACGATCCTGGTGATCGTGAACTTTGAGAATGCACAGAACATTCCGGTTACCGCCGGTGGAGATCTGTTGCTGTCCAACTACGCTCTGACCGAGAAACATGACGATCACTATCGCCCCTATGAGGTGGCGGTGTTCAAAGCTTGAAGGAGGTACTTATGTCACTGAAGATCATTCAAAATGACCCATCCCTGGCACCCTTTGAAGCGGACTTGCAGCTGCGCATGGACCGCCACAAGCAGACAAAGTCCGCCTTGCTTTCCAAGGGGATGAAGCTGAAGGACTTTGCCAACGGGCATCTGTTCTACGGCTTTCATCCGGTAAAAGGCGGTTGGTACTATCGGGAGTGGGCACCCGGTGCCCAGCAGATGTACCTGACCGGTGATTTCTGCGGCTGGGATCGCCATGCCTATCCAATGGAGAATAAGGGCAATGGTGTTTTTGAGCTGTTCCTCCCCGGCGATGACGCATTGCAGTCTGGTCAGCGGGTGATGACCATCGTCGTCCATGACGGACAGGAACTGGAACGAATTCCGTTGTATGCGACCCGGGTGGAGCAGGATCCGAAGGATTATTCTTGGAATGCAGTGATCCACCGGATGGCTGATTTCCACTGGACGGACAGCAATTTCAAACCGGAGAAAAAGCTGTTGATCTATGAGTGCCATATCGGCATGGCCCAGGAGGAGGGGAAAGTGGGTACTTACCGGGAGTTCCGGGAGAATATCCTGCCCCGGATCAAGGATCTGGGCTACAATACCATCCAGATCATGGCGATCATGGAGCACCCCTATTATGCTTCCTTCGGCTATCAAGTGACCAATTTCTTCGCCGCTTCCTCCCGTTTCGGTATGCCGGAGGAATTGAAGGGACTGGTCAATGCCGCCCATGAAATGGGCATTGCAGTGCTGCTGGATGTGGTCCATTCCCATGCCTGCCGGAACACCCGGGAGGGCATTAACGAGTTTGACGGCACTTCCTATCAGTTCTTCCACGATGGCCCCAAGGGCGACCACAGCGCCTGGGGCACCAAGTGCTTCGACTACGGCAAGCACGAGGTACTGCATTTCCTGCTGTCTAACTTGAAATTCTGGATGGACGAATACCATTTCGATGGTTTCCGGTTCGATGGCATCACGTCCATGCTATACCATGATCACGGTCTAGGCACGGCGTTCACCGGCCCGGAGATGTACTTCTCCATGAATACCAATGTGGAGGCTGTGACCTATCTCCAGCTGGCAACAGAGCTGGCCCGGGAGGTGGATCCCAATGCCATTCTCATTGCGGAGGATATGTCTGCCATGCCAGGCCTGTGCCTGCCCATCAAGGACGGCGGTGTCGGCTTTGATTACCGCCTTGCCATGGGCGAGCCGGATATGTGGATCCGGCTGCTGAAGGAGAAGCGGGACGAGGACTGGGACTTCAACCAGATCTATTATGAGCTTGCCAACCGACGCCCCGGTGAAAAGGTCATCGGCTATTGCGAGTCCCACGATCAGGCCCTGGTGGGGGACAAGACCCTCATGTTCCGCCTGTGTGACCAGGAAATGTACTGGGCCATGGATATCTGGAATGGCAGCGGTGTCATTGAGCGTGGTATGTCCATCCATAAAATGCTTCGCCTGCTGACCATGAGTCTTGGTGGTGAGGGCTATCTGACCTTCATGGGCAACGAGTTTGGTCATCCGGAGTGGATCGACTTCCCCCGGGAGGGCAATGGCTGGAGCTATCACTATTGCCGTCGTCAGTGGCATTTGGCAGACGATCCCAATCTCAAATACCACTACTTGCGGGATTTTGAGAAGGATATGGTTGCTCAGGCTAAGAAGAACCGTGTAATCGGCGGACAGGACAAGCAGCTGTTGGTCCACAATGGGGACAATGTGCTGGCCTACCAGAAGGGCGGGGCCATGTTTGTCTTTAACTTCGATCCCAATCGATCCTATTATGGCTATTTCATCCCGACCGCAGATGTAGGTGATTATCAAGTTTTGATGTCTACCGATGATTACTGCTACGGCGGCCAGGGTCGGATCTACCATCAGGACTATACCGCAACGGTCCAGCCGGACGGCCGTGTGGGCTTCCAGATCTATCTGCCCAGCCGTACCGCTATCATGCTGCGCAAGAAACCGGGTCGTAAAAGGAAATGATCAAAATTGGGGGAGCGGTGGTGTAACCAATGTCACTAAGTTAGTGATACTGTAGCCGGACAGCGTCCCATAACGAATGAGTGCATCCCTTTTGGGATGCACTTTTTCTGTAAAATGAGCATGGCAGGCAGAAGTATTGAAATAACCTTGTGCAAAGGAAGCTTTCGCTCTCTTGTAAAATCGTAATTAGGATTCTTTGCGAAACATCCACGATGTTTCGCATAATTGAGTGATTGCGAGATTGAGTTTTTCTTTGACAATGCATATTTGACTTGACATTGATAGGCCTCCTGGTAATTTCGGGTGGTAACACCTCTAATTACAAAGGCCTTTTTACAAAGCGCAGTTAGAAAAGGCTGCACATTTTAGTGTATTTGTCAAGTGCTTTTTCAAGATCGTTACAAAAACTGGGCCCCGCTTTTCTGCGAGACCCAGCCTTTCTTAACTTAGTGACATTGGGCTCATCGCCTGACCCCAACATCAATTATAGAACCAAAAATCGGCTGGTGAAAACGATCCGATTTTTTGATCAATTTAGGGATTCGATGGCCTGTTGCAGGTCTTCGTATTCCAGCGCATTGACGAAGATATTGGCGATCACGCCGTTCTGATCCAGAATGACAGTGTAGGGGTAGGTGTCCCGACCGCCCAGAGCAGTGTAGAACACACCATAGAAGCCGTCACCATCGTCCACCGCAAAACGGATGTTGGAATTGGCGTAATACTGCTCGATGAAGGCCGGGGCGGTGTCTGCCACTGTTGCGGTGTGGATGGCAATGACATCCACGGTATCAGCATAGTCAGTAGCAATTTGGTCGAAATAGGGGAGTTCCTTGACGCAGGGGCCGCACCAGGTGCCCCAGAAGTTGATCACCGTGATCTTTCCGCTAGCGGATGGATCGATGGTCTCCTCCAGAATGCCAGTGGCATCCACACGCTTTAGTTGGTAGCTGTAGCAGGAGTCGCCCACTTCACTGCCAACCTCCGGTTTTGTAATGGTAGGAGTGCTGACCCAATAGTAGCCGATGACGCCGACCAGAACCGCAACCATTACTATAGCGCTGATGGCTCGGGTGATCCGCCGAGCCTTGGGATGACCGTCGCAGGGAATACCGGCTTGATCGTTTTTGCGCAGCAGACCTTTCCATTTGATGGCACCAGTGGGGCAGACGGGAATGCACTCGCCGCAGCTGATACACTCCTGGTCGCCAACGTGGTGAATGTCCATCTTGCAGTGGTTGACGCAGAGGTTGCAGTTGACACATTTGCTGTTATCGACCTTCACACCGAAAACGGAGATCTTATTGAACAGACCGTACAGGGCACCCAGCGGGCAGATAAACCGACAGAACAGACGGAACACAAAGATACATCCGGTGAGAATGCTCACCATCATCAGAAACTTCCATGTGAAGATGGGACCCAGCATGGCGAAATAGCTTGCGTTGACCTTGTTGGCCAGAAGGGACAGGCCGCCTTCCAGCGTGCCAGCAGGGCAGATGTACTTGCAGAAGGCAGGTAGGGGCGTGTCACGCAGGGCATAAGTAATGGGGACGATCAAAGCAAAGAATACCAGGATCACATATTTTAAATAGGAAAGGATCCGGGTAGCCCGGCTTTTTTTCAGCTTTGGTGTTTTGATTTTATACACCAGCTCCTGGATGAGGCCGAATGGGCACAGCCAGCCGCAGATGAAACGACCAAACAGAATGCAGTACAGCAGCAAAATACCGCCTACATAATAGAATGTGCTTTTTCCGGCGCTGAAGGAGCCTTGCAGAGAGCCCAGAGGACAAGCTGCAATGGCACCGGGGCAGGAGTAGCAGTTGATTCCCGGAGCACAGAATGATTTGGTATTGCCCTTGTAAATGCTACCGCTGGAAAAGCCCTTTAAGTTGGCATTAAACAGCAGCGCCATATAAAGCTGGATGATCTTCCGGCGTGTCGGGATCAACGATTTGAGTTTTGACAGGATCTTTTTCATTGATATCACCCCAATCCAATACATTCGGTGCAGATGTTGATGGCCTTGGCCAGCACATCCGCAATGCCGTCGGTGGCTGCGCCAAAAATGATCAGCCCTATGGCGGCGGCAACAAAGCCCAGACGAAGCAAGGCGATCTTCTTTTCGGTTTCGCCAGATTTTGGAGCCACGGGTGTGCTGGATTTGGGCAGTTGCTTCAGCAATTCGATCTCTGCGAGAATGCTTTTCGTTCGGTGTGTTGCGGTTGCATAGGTTACGGCAAAGGATAAAATCAAGCAGGGTACCAGGCGGTACATAGCTTTGATCATGGAGCCGTTGATATCGCTGTCATGAAAATGACTGCCGTCCAGAGCGTAGGTCAAAAATACGACACTCAAGACCGTCAGCACTGCGAAGCAACCAATGCGGTACATTTTACGAGCACGCCGCTGGGCGATGATCTGCTGGGAGATCCCGTCGTCAGCGGAGAGATCCCGGGAAGCGTGCATCCGATCCAGGGTGGCTTGCAGATCTTGGGAGCGTCGGGGCTGTGCCTGTGCCTGTGCCTGGGGGAGCGCCAGTGTCAGTACGAAATTGACAAGCGTCAGTCCAAGGCAAGAATAGACGACCGCCGATATCCGGGAAAATGCAGCAGCAACGGCTGCACGGGAATAAGGCGAGTCTCCGGAATGGTAAATGGATACACAGGCGCACATCAAGCAAATGGCGCATAGGATGATGGATAAGCTGTAGATCACCCGAAAGATCCGCACAGCTTGTGCAGTTTTCCCTTTCAAAATGGATACCTCCTGCATGAAATTTTCGCCAGAGGATTTTTGCGGTCCTCAAAAGTGCCTTGCTATTATAGCGGTTTTGGATATAAAAGTCAACAAAAGATGGTTTTTGCGGGAAATTGGGGAGAAAGATAAGAGGAAGGACGCTTTTTTACAGTTTAAATATGGTGCAAAATGCAGTACAACCGTAACGAAATTGTAAATTTTGTAAAAAATGAAATATTGAGAAGAAATAACTTGCAAAATGGGTTGCATATAGAGTATAATTAAACCAACTGTGTCATTATGACTCGGAATAGCACACTAGCAAAAAATGAGGTATTGAAGATGAAAAGATTTTTGTCTATGCTGCTTGCAGTTGTAATGGTGTTCCAGCTGGGACCCACTGTTACACTGGCAGCAGGAATTGGCGATTCGTCTATCATCAAAAAGCTGGAGGATATTTTTAATCTGGATATCACCAAGTATTTTGATGATGACACTCTGTACCGGTTGCCGGACGGGGTGGCAGATGACGATGAGATCTCCGTGATCATATCCCTGGATGTGACCAACATCATGGACGCTTATCAGGCAACGGATAAGATCATGAGTCTGCGGGAGTTTGCCCTGTCCAGTGATGATGCCAAGCGCATTGATCAGCAGATCCAGTCCCAGAAGGAGCAGATCCTAAAGGCACTGGATAACAAGGGGATCAGCTACAACGTTGGTGAAGCATACAATACGGTGCTTTCCGGTTTTGAAGTTGTGATCAAGGCGGGCGACTTTGCTGCAACCTGCAAGTCTCTGACTTCCGGTGCGAAGGCCATCATTGGTGAAGAATATCATGTGGCAAAGACCAGCCTGGTTGAAAACGATGTGAGTATTTATGAGAGCACCGGCATTTTCGACGGTTCTCTGTCTGGCTATGACGGAACTGGCATGGTCGTGGCAGTGCTGGATACCGGCATCGACTATAATCACACGGCTTTCTCTGTCAATAATTTTACATCCAGCAAGCTGGGTTTGACCTATAATGATATTGCTGCTCTGATCGGTGATACCACCGCAAATGAGCTGGTTCCCGGCCTTACCGCTGACGATGTATATATCAACCAGAAGATCCCCTTCGGCTTTGACTATGCCGACGAAGATACGGATCCCTATTCCACCCATAACGATCACGGCACCCACGTCTCTGGCGTGATCGCAGGTAAGGATGACACCATCACCGGTGTTGCCCCCAATGCCCAGATCGTCTCCATGAAGATCTTCTCCGATACGTTTGATACGGCGAAGTCCTCCTGGATCCTGTCTGCATTGGAGGACTGCGTGATCCTGGGCGTGGATGTGATCAATATGTCCCTGGGTACCTCCTGCGGCTTCAGCCGCCAGTCTGACGAGGAAGCCATGAATGGCGTTTACGATAAGATCCGTGATGCCGGTATTGCGCTGATCGCAGCTGCTTCCAATAGTTACAGCTCCGCTTACGGTTCGGAAGCGAACGGTAACCTGGGCTTGACCTCCAACCCCGATACTGGTACGGTTGGTTCTCCCTCTACTTATGACAGCGCTATGTCTGTCGCTTCCATCAGCGGCACCAAGACCCCTTACCTGAAGTACAATGATAACATCATCTACTTCCTGGAGTCCACCAATGCGGCAAGCAAGGAAAAGGACTTCTGCAAGGATCTGCTGGGGGACGAGGAGACCAAGACATTTGAATATGTGCTGATCCCCGGCGCAGGCCGCTCTGCGGACTATGCTGGTATGGATGTATCCGGAAAGATCGTGCTGGTGCGCCGTGGTTCCAATACATTTGAAGAAAAGGCGTTGATCGCACAGCAGCAGGGTGCGGCTGGTATCATTATATATAATAATGTATCCGGCGACATCAAGATGAATGTTGCAGACGCGGCTATCGCAGTGTGTTCCATTTCCCAGACAGACGGCGAAATGTTGGCGGCTAAGGGCAGCGGCAAGCTGACCATCAGCACCTCTCAGGTGTCTGGCCCCTTCATTTCCGACTTCTCCTCCTGGGGCCCCAGCCCCTCTCTGGGCATCAAGCCGGAGATCACCGCTCACGGCGGCGATATTCTCTCTGCCATCACCGGCGGCGACTACGACCGGATGTCCGGTACTTCCATGGCCTGTCCCAACCTGGCAGGTCTGGTGATCCTACTGAAGCAGTATGTGACGGAGAACTTTACTGACATTGCCAATGACAATGTGAAGGTGACCTCCATGGTCTACCAGCTGCTCATGTCCACAGCGGACATTGCTCTGGGCAAGAACGGTTTGCCTTATGCAGTTCGCAAGCAGGGCGCAGGTCTTGCAAATCTCACCAGCGCCATCAAGACCACCGGTTACATCACCACCCTGGACAAGGACGGCAAGGTGATGGACAAGACCAAACTGGAGCTGGGCGATGACAAGGAAAAGACCGGCGTTTATGAAATGACCTTTATCGTCAATAACTTTGGCGACACGGATCTGACCTACAACATCGGCTCCTATGTCATGACCGAGGGCGTCAGCGGTACCAAGACCAATTCCGGCAAGACCACGGTCACGGAAGAGTCCTATCTGCTGGGCGGTGCCAAGCTGGAGCTGACCTCCATCACCGGCGGCAGCAACAAGGGCATGAAGATCACCGTGAATGCCGGCGAGTCTGCTACCGTCAGTGTCAAGCTGACCCTGGGCGAGAGCGATAAGAAATACCTGGATGACTCCTTTGAAAACGGTATGTATGTGGAGGGCTTCATCACCCTCACCGCCGTGAAGGGTACCGAGATCGACCTGAATGTTCCTTATCTGGCATTCTACGGCGACTGGACCCAGTCCCCACTGTTCGACCTGGACTACTTCGAGACCGATGCCGATGAGAAGGACGATTCCATTGCGGCAGAGGATAAGACACTGGCTGATGCCTACGCCACCCGTCCCATCGGCGGCGTGATGCAGGACTACATTGGCTATCTGGGTTCTTACTACTTCGCACAGAACCCCAGCGATATCACCATTTCCGCAAACCGGGATTACAGCGCCCTGTCCAATCAGGAGGGCACGGTACACAGCCTGCGCTATGTTTGGGCGGGCCTGCTGCGAAATGCAGCCCGGGTGGATGTGGTCATCACCAACGACGCCACCGGCGAAGTGGTGTTCGAGACCAGCGATGAAGATATCCGCAAGTCCTTCGGTGAGGGTGGCACCATCATGCCTGCCAACATCGAGATCGAATTCGATATGCTGGACTACGACCTGCCCAACAATACCCAGCTGACCGTCTCTCTGACTGGTTATCTGGATTATGACGAGGACGGCGGCGTGGATACCAACTCCAAGAATACCTTTGAGTTCCCGCTGACCGTTGACTTCGAAGCGCCCGTCATCAAAGA
The DNA here is from genome assembly GCA_964528715.1 of uncultured Oscillospiraceae bacterium. Lineage (GTDB taxonomy): Bacteria > Bacillota > Clostridia > Oscillospirales > Oscillospiraceae > Faecousia. The sequence goes on from CAZGTR010000003.1 coordinate 13,516, forward strand.
TGTGAACTACTACTATGAGTACGACAAGACGCTGAAGAAGAACCGCCTTTATGCAGAGGTGGAGGTGTACGATAACCACTATGCCATGGCAGCGCAGCTGGGCTACATCACCCAGGGCGAGGACGAGAATGGCAACGAGACGCTGGACATCGTCACTTTCGAGAATTATCTGACGCCTATTTACTCTCAGCGAAACAGCACCACCACGGTGAAGTACGAACTGACCGACTACATCTATGAGATGAAGAAGAATGCCTACAATGGCAACAGCTTCGTTTTGAGTGTTTACGACTATGCGCTGAACTATGCGACTTACGAAATCCAGCTCCCCGACGAGATCACGTCCTTTGATCTGGGCGAGATGGCAGATGGTTTGACTTTGAATCTGAACGAGGTCTACACCATGACGACTTCTGTTGAACCCGTGACCCAGTGGTCCGAGTTCCTGGAAGTGGTCTCCTCCAAGCCAAGCGTTGTCCGCGTGGTCAACGATAAGCTGGTGGCTGTGGGCAAGGGCAAGGCCATCATCCGTGTGGAGAACCCCCACACCGGCGAGACCAAGTCCTTCATGGTCACCGTTCTCGGGGAAGGGGACGAGGGCTATATCAGCTACGATAAGCCGGTAGCAGATCACTTCAAGGTCAATGGCTACTATACCATCAAGGCCTACTATGTGATGGACAGCTCTGACCGGGATATTGGCAGCACCGGCTCCACTAATTTCTTTGGTGGTACCTATGATCTGGCGATGTATCCTTCTGAGTCCATCGGCGTGCAGATGTCCCTGGATTCCTATTTCCCCAACAATACCGAGATCGTGCTGGAAACCAGTAATGATGCCATCGTCAAGACGGACGGCAGCGGCGTGATCACCGCTGTGGCTGAGGGCTATGCGTCCGTCACTGTCAAGGTGATGATGGACGGTATGAATACCTATTACTCTGAGACCATCTCCATCGAAGTCAAGGATCCCTTCATTACCAGCGGCCCTATCCTGGAGCACTACTATGGTAATGGCGGTCTGGTCACCATTCCCAGCGACCTGTCCTTGACCCAAATCGGCAGCTTCGCATTCTCCAACTACGAGTATGTGGAAAAGAGCGAGGAGGAGCAGACGGAGGACAGCGCTGAGACCACCAAGCAGTGGTACATCGGTGACAGCACCATTACCAAGGTCATCATCCCGGAAGGCGTGGAGAAAATCGGCTCCTATGCCTTTGCAAATCTGACCGCTTTGACAGAGGTGGTCCTGCCGTCTACGCTGACCGCCATCGAGTATGGTGCGTTCTACGGCTGTACGGCCCTGGAAAAGATCACCTTCAGCGGCGAGAATAATCTGAAGATCATTAACCAGAATGCCTTCGAAAAGTGTGCCCTCACCGGCACGCTGGAACTGCCCGCAGTGTGCATTATCTCCGACTATGCCTTTGCTGGCAATGAGCAGCTGGAATCCGTTGTTACCGGTGATGCCTTGATCTCCATCGGCTCCTATGCCTTTGGCGGCTGTAAGAAGCTGGAAAATGTCACCATTACCGCTAGCCGGGTCAAGTACGGCACTTATGCCTTCACCGGCTGTAAGGCAATGAAGGAATTCACTGTTAATTCCGTTGTCCTGCCGGAAGGTATGTTCTACCAGTGCGAGAACATGGAAAAGGTGACTCTGGGTGCGGATGTGACCTCCATTGGTCAGTACGCATTCCGGGAGACTGGGATCAAGGATATCACCGTTGCCTCCGGCAATAAGACCTTTAAGAACCAGACTGCTGACTATGTCCTTTCCGCAGACGGTAGCACCCTGGCGGCTGTGGCACCTGTGGTCAAGGGTAAGTTTACCCAGGCTAATGTGGACGGGCAGACCATTACTGCTGTGGGCATTGGTGCATTCTCTCACAATAACAAAATCGAGTCTGTTGTGTTGCCCAATGTTACAGTCCTTGGCAGCTATGCCTTTGCTTCCGACGAGTATCTTGAGAAGGTAGATCTGGGTACTTTGACCAGCATTGGTGAGTATGCCTTTGCCGAGACTGGTCTGGCAGAGCTGCCTGTATTTACTGCAAATACCGAGATCGGCCGTTATGCCTTTGCATATACCCAGATCACAACGGTTTCTATCCCGGATGATATGGTGATCGCAGAGGGCACGTTCAGCGAATGCGCCAAGCTCAGCAGCATTACCATTGGAAACAATGTGGAGCTGGGCCTGTATGCCTTCGGCATGAACAAGGACGACTGCTTTACCATCAAGAATTTCAACGAAAACGGTACGAAGTATTTCTACTATGAGTTCTCCTCTGCGCTGAAGGAACTGACCATTGGTAACAATGTCACCATTGGTGAGCGGGCATTTACCTGCGCTGCTTCTCTGGAAAGTGTCACCCTGGGCGAAAATGCAAAGATCGGCGAAATGGCCTTCTTCAACTGCGCAAGCCTGAAGGATATTGACCTTTCCAAGGCAGTGGAGATCGGCGAATATGCGTTCTCCGGCGATGTCTACTACATCTGCCAGGATGAGAACATGAACACCGCAGCCGTTTCCAAGGACGGCTACTATATGTACAGCTACTTCGCTCCCGCCCTGACCATGGCGGATCTGTCTGCTGTGACCAAGCTGGATGGCTACGCTTTTGCATATTGCCGGGATCTGACCGATGTCACCCTGGGCAGCAAGATCACCGAAATTCCCGCATACACCTTTGCTGGTTGCGAAAGCTTGAAGAATATCGACCTTTCCCATGTGGTCAAGGTCGGTGATTATGCATTCATGGAGACCGCACTGGAAAAGGCTGACCTGTCTTCTGCGGAAGAATTGGGCGAGTATGCCTTTGTGGATATGGACAGCTTGACCACGGTGATCCTGAACCCCAATGGTACGGATCTGGCTGAGGGTGTCTTTGCCAACGACAAGGCTCTGGTGAACGTTGAAAATCTGAACTGCGTGGAGCACATCGGTGACTGGGCCTTTGGCCTGACCGCTCTGACCTCTGTTGACCTTTCCGGTGCCGTCTCCATTGGTACCCAGGCATTTGTGAAGGAAGAAATGACTGCCTTTACAGTCATTCTCAGCGAGAAGCTGGAGCAGCTGGGGGATAACCCTTTTGCGCTGTGTAAGATCGATGCATTCGCAACAGAAGGCACAATGGAGATCAATGAGCATGAGATCCCCACGCTGATCTATGACTATGACATCAGCGACACCATCAAGGTGGTTGACGGCTCTCTGTACGCAAAGGTCCCCAATGGCTGGGAGCTGATCACCTACACCGGTCGCAACAGCGAGAACGTGAAGGTGATGGAGGACACCGTCCGGATCACTTCCATGGCTTTCGCCGGAACCAATGTTCAGATGGTGACGCTTCCGAATACGCTGGAGGCCATCGGCCACAAGGCGTTCTATGATTGCCAGGAACTGACCACCGTCGTGTTCGGCAGCCAGCAGGCTCCTGTGATGGAAGAGGAGTTCGACATGAACTACTACGACAGCATGGAGCATATCCCCGGCGCCGGTGATTACGGTACCTACACCAAGTATTCCGGCGAAGAGGCCACCATCACTGGTATGGAACTGGTGCCCTACTATATGTGGAACGTGGTCAGTGGTATGTATTCCAATGTCTACTATGGTGCGACCTTTGTGGACTATGTGGGCTACGTTGAGAACAAGCTGCTGATGATCAGACCCGAAAATGGTCAGGGCTATGACAGCTTCATCATGGATCAGTATTTCGATCTGTGCATTGATGGCCCCACCGCCCCTGATGATGTGACCATGGCAGCTATCCGGGCCATCAAGAACATTCCTGCAAAGGTCACTTACGAACAGAAGCACCTGGTCGAGGCAGCCCGCGCCGCTTACGATAAGATCGCAACGCTCGCACAGCAGGCACTGGTCACCAACTATGCAGATCTTGTGTCCGCAGAACAGCGGATCAAGGCGCTGGCACCCACTGATGATGTGGAGCCGGAGCAGCCCCAGAGCGAACCGACCAATATTGTACCTATCGCCGTGTGTACGTTGGCTGTATGCGCACTGGTCGTGCTGGTGATCGTTTACAGAAAGCAGTTGATGGCTATGTTGGCAAAGAAGACTGAGAAAAAACAGATTTCCCAGGAAATGCCCACAGCAGAAACGACTGCGGACGTAGCAGACGAAGGAGGAAATGATGAAACAGAAAATCAATAAAATTCTCATTCCTTTGTTTGTACTGCTCCTGGCGCTCTGCTTTGCAGGTTGCGCTGCGGAACAGTCGGCATACGAGAAAAATAATGAAGAAGGCTACTGTGTCAGCGTTAAGTTTGACGCAAATGGTGGCGTCTTCACCACGAACACCTCCGTGATCGTGGACTCCTTCAAATTGGAGGAGCTCCCGGTCAACGGCAGCGGCAAGGCCCAAGCGGCCTTGATCGCTCCGGATGATCCCATCCGTGGCAACGATGCATTCACTCCCGCCAAGAGCGGCTATTTCCTGGCTGGTTGGTATGCAACCAGAACGCAAGTGTCCGGCGGAGAAGGGGAGCAGTACACTTACGCTGATAAATGGGATTTCAGCAGTGATGTGCTGGAGCTGGATCGTGACCAGACCTATTCCTCTCAGGAACCGGTGTTGACCTTGTATGCAGCCTGGGTGCCCATGTTCCAGGTGGAGTTCTACTCCCGGACCGACGGTTCCCTGGTTGGCAGCTACTCCTATGATCCTACCACAGCAGAGCACCTTAAGGTCCCGGCTTGGAATCAGAAGACCGGCGCCATCGATATGTATCGCTTCCCGGAAGTCAAGGGCAGTACATTCAGTGCTGTTTACTATGATGAAGCCGGAAAGCAGCCTGTGACCACAGAGACGATCACCCACACTGGATTGGTTGACTATACCACTGGCACCGCACAAGAACCCACCATGAAGCTGTATGTTGACTACATGGAAGGGGAGTGGTATCATATTTATAATGCCACTCAGTTTGTTGAGAATGCCAACGTTAATGGCTGTTATGAGATCTATGATGATCTGGATTTTGCAGACGTGATCTGGCCCACCAGCTTTGTCTATGGTAATTTCTCCGGTCAAATCAACGGTAACGGTCATGTTATGCGTAACATTCAGATCACGCAGACCAATAACTCCAAGGTCTATGCCGGCTTGTTCGGTTGCGTGACGGAACAGGCAAAGATCAGCGATCTGACTTTGGAAAATGTTAGCTTGACCATCAAGGCAGGCACCCGTGTGGCTGGTACCAGCTACGGTCTGTTTGCCGGTTCCATTGCGGACGGTGCGACCATTTCCAATGTTTCCATTGATAGTGGCACGCTGTATATCGATTCTCAGTGCTATTTTGGTGTATCGGATTACGCCATTGGTCTGGTATGCGGTATGGGCAACAGTGATTTGATCGAAAATGCGCAGATCACTTGCAAAGCTACCGGTGATGCACCGGATACTGTGCATATCACTGTGACCGATGGCCAAGTGACCGTTGAAATCGTTACACCTTAAAATATCAATTATCAGAAAAGGAGAAACACAATGAAAAAGTTTTGTTCCAGAGCATTATGCCTGGTGCTGTGCCTAGCAATGCTAATGGCATTTGCTGGTTGCAGCGGAAGCAGCAAGACGGATGCTTTTGTCGTGATGACAGAAGCTCTGGATGGCCTGTTCAATCCCTTCTTCTACACCTCCGCCACTGATGGTACCATCGTTGGTATGACCCAGATCAGCATGCTGGGTGCCAGCTACAACGATGGCAAGGTCAGCGTCGCCTATGGTGCCAACGAGGCAGTCGTGACCAAGGATTACGACATTGTCGAGAATGCTGATGGCACGGTGACTTACCGCTTCGTGCTGAAGAACGGTATCAAGTTCTCCGATGGTCAGCCTCTGACCATGGAAGACGTGCTGTTCAACTACTATGTCTACCTGGACCCTGTTTACACTGGTTCCAACACCCTGTACTCCACTGATATCATTGGCTTGAGCGCTTACCGCACTCAGACTGTCAATTCCGGCAGTGGCAATGAGGATGAGAACATTGCCAATCAGGCTGCTGCGAGAGCAGTTATCCGCCTCAACGAGCTGATCAATCTCTTTAACTCCAGCTTGAAGGCTTCCGCTACCAAGGAAGTCAGCTATGACGAGATGAAGGCTGCCATCCTGGCACACAAGCTCAGCTCCGGCTATAAGACTGCCATTTCCAACAACACCGCAGAGGTGAACAATCAGAACCTGCTGGATGATTACGAGTACGCTCTGAAGCTGTTCAAGGAAGAACTCCAGACCGACTACACCAGCGCACAGGAGTCCTACACGGACGCCCCTTACAGCAGCCACGATGAATTCAAGGATGAAGTTTTCTGCTTCATGTTCAGCGAGGGCTATGTGGATGTGGAGTACGCCGAGGGCGCAGACGGCAAGATCGACCGTACCCAGATCAAGAGTCTGACCAAGGCTTATGCTGACACCATCAAGACCAAGGATGATGCCATCAACTATGTTTACAACGACAAGATCGCCCGTGAACTGAATGTCATTCTCCAGTACTGGGCAACCGGTACTACCCTGACCACTGAGTTTACCGCCAAGGCAAAGGAAGTTATTCTGCATGAGAATGTTTCTGATGATGGCAAGCTGAAGGTTGAGAATATCTCCGGTATCGTTTCCCTGGGCCACACCGACGCTGCCGGTTCCACCATCGAGGTCAACGGCACCGAGTACAAGGTGGCTTCCTCTCACAATGCTGACGGTACCGTCGCTGGTGAAAATGAGTACGATGTGCTGCAGATCACCATCGAGGGCGTTGACCCCAAGGCTATTTGGAACTTCTCCATCACCATCGCACCCCAGCACTATTACGGCGAGGGCAGCTCCGTTGGCGTGGACATCGAGAATAACCAGTTCGGCGTGGAATTCGCCAGCTATGAATTCATGACTCAGGTTATCCAGTCCACCCGGAACATTAAGCTCCCCATGGGTGCCGGTGCCTATAAGGCAACGGACTCTCAGAACAGCGACAATCCTTCCGAGGGTAGCTTCTACACGGACAATGTTGTCTACTTCAAGGCAAATAACAATTTTGAGACGGTTGGCGCAGAACTGAACAACGCCAAGATCGAGAAGATCCGTTACCAGGTCGTCAGCTCCAACAACGCCATTGCAGCGCTGGAGACGGGTTCCGTTCACTATATCTCTCCCCAGCTGACCACCGATAACTATGAGAAGCTGGAAAAGCTGAAGAGCAAGGGCATTACGACCCTGTCTACCGATCAGCTGGGCTACGGTTACATCGGTATCAACGCAGCAAAGGTCAATGACGTGAACCTGCGTAAGGCCATCATGTGCGCAATGAATACCTCCCTGGCACTGGACTACTACCGTGCAGGTACCGCTTCCCAGATCTACTGGCCCATGTCTATGGTCAGCTGGGCATATCCCACCGGTGCGGACAAAACGGACAACGGTAAGGACTATCCTCAGATCGGCACCTGGGACAAGGATTCTGCTATTGCAAACATCGAAAAGTACATGCAGCAGGCAGGTGTTTCCGCTGGAGACAGCCAGTTGAAGGTCACCTTCACCATCGCCGGCTCTACGTTGACCGATCACCCCACCTATAAGGTCTTCCGTGACGCTGCAGCCCTGCTCAACGATTTGGGTTGGGAAGTGGATGTTGTCTGCGATACCCAGGCTCTGACCAAGATCAACACCGGTTCTTTGGCTGTTTGGGCCGCTGCATGGAGCTCCGCTCTGGACCCCGACCTGTACCAGGTATACCACAAGGATTCCTCGGCCACCAGCACCCTGGCATGGGGCTATAACTACATCAAGAACAGTGGCAGCAGCGAAGAAATGCAGACACTGAACAAGCTCAGCGACTTGATCGACAAGGCTCGTGAGACCAATGATCAGGCTGTTCGTTCTGAGCTGTATAAGGACGCCATGGGCTATATCCTGGATCTTGCTATTGAGCTGCCTGTCTATCAGAGAAGCGTTCTGTACTCCTACAACTCCAAGGTGATCGACTCTTCTACCGTCACCAGTGAGGTCAATCCCTACTCCAGCCCCCTGGACAGAATTTGGGAAATCGACTTCGTGAAGTAAGAGACGGGGCAAATTATGGCTAAATACATTCTAAAAAGACTGGCAATGGCTGTCTTCATCCTGCTGGGTGTTTCTCTCATCATCTATTTTCTGATCCGTTTAATGCCGGTTGACTTCATCCAGAGCAAGATCGATGCCATCAACCAGGGCGGCGCAACGGTGAGCCAGGAAACAGTTGATGCAATGTACAAAATGTACGGATTAGGAGATGACAGTTTCCTGGGCATTCTGTCCGGATACGGAAGCTGGCTTGCGGCGCTGGCGAAATTCGATTTGGGAACCAGCTTCGTTTACGGCCTGCCTGTGGCAGATGTGATCTTCCAGCACATGGGTATTTCCTTTGCCATCTCTTTGATCGCAACGATTTTTGAGTTCATGATTGCGATCCCCCTGGGTATCACGGCTGCTACTCATCAGTACAGCCTCCGGGACTACATCGTGACCGTGTTCGTGATGATCGGTCTGTCCCTGCCGTCCTTTTTCTTCGGTAATATGTTGAAGAATTTCCTCGCTCTGAAGCTGGGCTGGTTCCCAGCTTCGGGCCTGGTGGACGCAACGGCGTCCCATACGGGTATTGCGCTGCTGTGGGACTATGCCCGTCACTGCTTTATCCCCATTTTGACCATCGTGATCTTGAGTATCGGCAGCCGCATGAGAATGACCCGGACGAATATGCTGGAAGTGATGAACTCCGACTACATTCGTACTGCCCGGGCAAAGGGCTGCAAGGAGAGCGTCGTCATCAATAAGCACGCTTTCCGCAATACCCTGATCCCGCTGGTTACCTCTCTGGCGGGCCTGTTGCCCTCCTTGTTCTCCGGTGCCATCATCACCGAGCAGGTCTTCGACCTTCCCGGTATCGGTAACATCGCACTGGACGCCATGAACCGTGGCGACATTCCCTTTATCATGGGCTATAATATGTTCCTGGCGCTGCTGAGCGTGCTGGGCGTTCTCCTTGCTGACTTGATGTACGGCATCGTTGACCCCAGAGTAAAACTGGAGTAAGGAGGATCACTGTGGAAGAAAAGAATTTGGAAATGGGCGCAGAGGTTGAAGATACCGAAGTGCCGCTGGACAAAAATGTCCGGCTGATGTCTCCCACCATGATGGTCGTTCGCCGGTTTTTCCGCTCCAAGCTGAGTATTGTGGGCCTGGTGATGGTTATTGGCCTGTTCCTGTTCAGCTTTGTCGGCCCCTTGGTGTATACCGAATGGGGGGAGACGGAGCTGGATGAGAGCGGTAAGTTTGAGTATGCCGTGTCGGAGACCACTTATACGGTCAACGGTGTGGAATACACCCTAAAGCAGGTTACTGAAAAGCAGCTGAAGGATAATTTCCTGGCAGCGCCTTCCAAGGACCACATCCTGGGCACGGATAACGAAGGCTACGATATCTTCGTTCGTCTGATGTACGGCGGTCGGATCTCGCTGATCGTCAGCTTCCTGGCGGTGTTCCTGATCACGGCCTTCGGAATCGTTCTGGGCGGCATTTCCGGCTACTTCGGCGGCTGGATCGACAATGTGATCATGCGTATCTGCGATGTGCTGATCTGTCTGCCTGGCATTCCCATCCTGCTGATCATCAGCACCATTCTGGACGCTTCGGATATCGATGCCAAATACCGCATTTATTTGATGATGATCTACCTGACCTTCATCTCCTGGCCCGGTACGGCCCGGCTGGTGCGTGGTCAGATCCTGTCTCTGCGTGAGCAGGAGTATATGGTGGCAGCGGAGGCCATGGGCTATTCCACCACCAGAAAGATCTTTAAGCACCTGGTCCCCAATGTTATGCCCCAGCTGATCGTGCAGATGAGCTTGAGCTTGGGTAGCATGATCATTTATGAGGCAACGCTTTCTTACCTAAACTTGGGCGTGAAGGCACCTTATGCTGCCTGGGGTACCATGATCAACATCATTTCTACCAACCAGGACATTCTGCAAAATCACTTGAATGTTTGGGTGCCGGCAGGTGTGTGTATCGTGATCGCAGTGCTTGGCTTTAATTTCATTGGTGACGGCCTGCGTGACGCCCTGGATCCCAAAGCAAGGAGATAAGCGATGAGTATTTTTAAGAAAAAGAATAATACTGATAGGAATTATCTGACCGGCAAAGAGATCCGGGCCATCGCTAAGGACAATGCCAAGGTGATCAAGGAGCTGGAAGCTTACAAAAACCGCAAGTGTGACGAATCGGAGTATCTGAGCCAGATGCACGATGAAAACAACATTCTGGAGATCAATGACCTGCACACCTACTTCTTTACGGAGCAGGGTGTGGTGAAGGCGGTCAACGGTGTTTCTTTCAATGTTCCGAAGCACGCAACGGTTGGTATCGTTGGCGAGAGTGGCTGTGGCAAGTCTGTGACCAGTATGTCTGTCATGCGCCTGATCCAGGGCCCCCAGGGCCAGATCTATTCCGGCAATATCCGATTCCAGGCCAAGGAAAAGTGCTATGACATCGCAAAGATGCCCATGCGGGACATTCACAAGATCCGGGGCAGCGAGATCGCCATGATCTTCCAGGAGCCTATGACATCCCTAAATCCCATCTTCACCATTGGTCAGCAGTTGGATGAAGTTACCCAGATCAACGATCCAAAGGCGACCAAAGAGCAGGCAAAGGCGAAGTCTCTGGAGATGCTGAACCTGGTGGGCATTGCCATGCCGGAGCGGGTCTACGGCTCCTATCCCCATGAGCTGTCTGGCGGTATGCGTCAGCGTGTGATGATCGCCATGGCGCTGGCCAGCGATCCCCGGCTGATCATTGCCGACGAACCCACCACTGCACTGGATGTGACCATCCAGGCCCAGATCCTGGATCTGTTGCGGGATCTGAAGGAGCGGATCGACGGCTCCATCATGCTGATCACCCACGATCTGGGTATCATTGCGGAAATGGCGGATTATGTGGTGGTCATGTATGCAGGCCGGGTCATCGAGCAGGGAACAGTGGAGGAAATCTTCCATAACCCTCTGCACCCGTATACCATTGGCCTTCAAAAGTCCAAGCCCACACTGGACTCAGATAGTGACGAACTGTACAACATTCCCGGCAATGTTCCCAACCCGGTGAATATGCCAAATCATTGTTATTTCAAAGAAAGATGTGCAAAGTGCGTGCGCAAATGCTCCGGGGAATATCCTGGTATGATCCAGGTCAGCCCCACCCATTTCGTCTCCTGCCACTTGTACGATGAGGGTCTGGAAAATGGCTAATGAACAGTATATCGCACCGGAAACCCCCTTTGATCCAGAGGCGATCCTTGAAGTCCGTAACATTCGGAAGTGCTTCCCGCTGAAGAAGACCATTACCGGTAAAGTCACCTCTGAGTTGGTGGCTGTGGACAATGTGTCCTTTAAGCTCAAGCCCGGTGAGACCCTGGGTATCGTGGGCGAGTCCGGTTGTGGTAAAACCACCCTGGGCAGAACCATTTTGAAGCTTCATGAGCCCACCGGTGGTCAGATCATTTTCGATGGACAGGACATTACCAACTTGAATTCCAACGAAATGCGTCAGATCCGCGAGCAAATGCAGATCATTTTCCAGGATCCCTACTCATCGCTGCCTCCCAGAGATACCGTTGGCGGTATCCTGTCGGAGCCTGTGATGGTGCACAACATCGTGCCCAAGGAGCAGGTGAAGGATTATGTTCTGGATCTGATGGATAAGTGTGGCCTGCGGGATTACTATTTTGAACGCTATCCCCACGAGTTCTCCGGTGGACAGCGGCAGCGTATCTGCATTGCCAGAGCTCTGTCTGTCAACCCGAAGCTGGTCATCTGTGATGAGCCGGTATCCGCATTGGACGTTTCTATCCAGGCACAGATCATTAACCTGCTGAAAAAGCTGCAGAAGGAAATGAATTTGACATACGTCTTTATTTCCCACGATCTGTCCGTGGTCAAATTCATCTCGGATAAGATCGGCGTGATGTACCTGGGTGCTATGGTGGAGTTTGGCAACAAGGAAGAGATCTTCTCCAAGCCCCTGCACCCGTACACCAAGGCACTGTTCTCCGCCATTCCGTATCCGGATCCGGATGTTAAGATGAATCGGATCGTTCTGAACGGAGACATTCCTTCTCCTGCAAACCCGCCTAAGGGCTGCCGGTTCCATACTCGTTGCCCCTATGCGAAGGATATTTGTAAAGAGGTCGTTCCGGAGTATAAGGACTATGGCAACGGTCACTGTGCCGCCTGCCATTTCGTGGAAGAATAATCAAAACGGGTCACAAATATCGCATTTGTGACCCGGTTTTACAAACTTCGGACAGGAGTACCTATGAAAAAGAAAAAAGAAAAAGTGACATATATCGATGATGGCCGACGGCTGTCGGATATGTCCGGTGTCCGTGGTGGCTTTGATTTCGCCTGCAAGGGAACTACCGCTTCCCCCAAGGATATCTGGTCCACCTACTGGTCAGCGGTGCGGATGATGTTCAAGCCGATGCTGGTGGTCAGCGGCTTTCTGTGCGTGGTTTACGCCATTGTAGCGCTGATTTTTCTCTTCGCGTAAAACGGTGGCCCCAGAGAATTCAATTCGCACGAAAAAAGGCAGACACGAATGCTAACGCCACATAAGGCAGTAATTTGAAAACACAGTGAATAATAACCTAATGGGCGTTGCAAAGGCAAAAATAAGGATAGACAGAGTATTAAGCGTAAATGCTTTTTACTCTGTCTTTTTTCGTGAAAATAAAATCGCACATTCGTAATCTGAAACTGTTCCTGCTACAATGATACCACGAAGGAGGTACAGCGTATGCGAGAAAGAGGTAATGTCAAGAGTTATGCGCAAAATTGATTTTAGACCGCTTCAATGTAGCCGTCTACTTCGTGCTGTAAGGACTCCAGACCGGATTCAATTTCCTTCATGTACGGCTCTTTCCCCGGCTCGACAATCAGTATGGAAATGGTTTCACGCTCAGGCTCACTGCCACAACCGGAAAGGCGGTACTCATCGGGAATATCGTCCAGAGAACCATCAAACTGCCTG
>CAZGTR010000004.1:0-20861 GCA_964528715.1 uncultured Oscillospiraceae bacterium
GGTGCGCAACTCCATCGGCTATCCCCACCTGAATGTGAAGATCGGCGCCACCCACGGCGGTATTTCCGTGGGCGAGGACGGCGCAAGCCATCAGTGCTGTGAGGATATCGCTCTCATGCGGACCATTCCTGGTATGGTGGTGCTGAATCCTTCTGACGATGTGGAGGCAAGAGCGGCTGTCTATGCCGCCTATGAGCATGAGGGTCCGGTGTATCTGCGCTTTGGTCGCCTGGCGGTGCCGGTGTTCCATGATGAGCAGAATTTCAAGTTCCAGATCGGCAAAGGCGAAGTCCTGCGAGAGGGTACCGATGTTGCCATCATCGCCACCGGCCTGATGGTCAACGAGGCCGTGGAAGCGGGCAAGGCTCTGGCGGAACAGGGAATCAACGCCATGGTGATCAATATGTGTACCATCAAGCCTCTGGACGAGGAACTGGTGCTGGAAGCTGCCAAGAAGTGCGGCAAGGTCATCACCTGCGAGGAACACAGCGTCATTGGCGGCCTGGGCGAGGCGGTTTGCGCTTGCCTGTCCGAAAAGCTGCCCACCCCTGTGCGCCGCATCGGCGTCAACGACGAGTTCGGCCATTCCGGCCCCGCCGCTGCTCTGCTGAAGCAGTTTGGACTCAGTGCGGAGCACATTGTGGAAGTTGCCAAGGACTTCTGCGGAAAGTAAACAACATAAAATAAGGGGCTATTTTCGTAGCCCATTATTTGTCATTGAACAAATGGAGGAAAGAAATATGATCGCCATTGCCTGTGACCACGGCGCATACACGTTTAAGGAGACACTGAAAAAGCATTTGGAAAAGCGAGGCTTTGCCTACAAGGACTTCGGCACTTATTCGGAGGAGAGCTGCGACTATCCGGCCCTGGCGGCAGCCTGCGGCAAGGCGGTGGCTTCCGGCGAATGTGAAAAGGGCATTGTTCTTTGCACAACTGGCGTGGGTATGTCTATCGCAGCCAACAAGGTCAAGGGTGTGCGCTGTGCCCTGCTGTCCGATGTGATGTCCGCCCGGCTGACCCGGCAGCACAATGACACCAATGTAATGGCTTTGGGGGCCGGCGTAGTAGGAGAAAAGCTGGCCTTGGAGATCGTGGATACCTGGTTGGATACCCCGTTCTCTGAAGAAGAACGCCATGTGCGCCGCATTGCCGCAGTCATGGCGCTGGAGCAGGGAGGCTGATCCGGTGAATACGGGAAAAAACGAGGCCGTCTATGCCCTGGGCATTGATTTTGGCACCCAGTCGGCCCGGTCGGTGCTGGTGAATATCCAAACTGGCGAGGAACTGGAGGGCATCCTCTACCAGTATCCCCACGGGGTCATTGACCGGGTGCTTCCCGGGACGGATATCCCGGTGGGACACGCAGCGGCGTTGCAGGATCCGGCTGATTACCGGGTAGGTCTGGAACTACTTTTGACGCAGACCTGGAAAAAGGCCAATGTGGCACCGGAGGCTGTGCGGGCTGTCGGTGTGGACTTTACCTCCTGTACGGTACTGCCGGTGGACGAGAGAATGCAGCCGCTGTGCGAAGATCCTGTTTATCGGGATAATCCCCATAGCTGGGTCAAGCTCTGGAAGCACCACGGTGCGCAAGACCAGGCGGACAGGATCCGGGAAGTGGCACAGCAGCGGGGAGAAGACTTCTTGCGGCGTTATGGTAACCAATCCTCCAGCGAATGGTACCTGGCGAAGCTGCTGGAAGTCTATGAGAAAGCACCACAGATCTATCGAAAAATGCGCTACTTCATCAATGCCAGCGACTGGATGAACTATCTGATGACTGGACAGATTGCCACCAGCTACGGCGCAGCGGGATTTCACTGCTTCTGGTCGGAGCAGGCGGGATTCCCAAGCCAAGATTTTTTAGAAGCGCTGGCTCCGGGGTTCGGCAATGCGTTACGGGATAAATTCCCGGCGCAGGTGTATCCCATGTGCTATGCCTTTGGATACCTGACGGAGCAAATGGCTCAAAAGACCGGTTTGACAGCGGGTATCCCGGTGACAAGCCCGGTGATCGATTCCCATGCGGCACTGCCGGCAGCGGGATTGAAGGAAAGCGGCGCACTGCTCATGAGCATGGGCACTTCCCTGTGCCACATCATGGTGAGCAAGGAAGAAGTGCTGGTTCCTGGAATTTGCGGTGTCGTCAGCGGCGGCACCTATCCCGGCTACTATGGTTACGAGGCAGGACAGTCCGCAGTGGGCGATATTTATGAATGGTTCGTCAAAACACTGGTGGACGAAAAGCTCCAAAAGGAAGCGGAAAAAGCGGGAGAAACTGTCTTTGACTGTCTGACCCGGAAAGCGTTAGATCTTCGGGTGGGAGAGAGCGGCCTGGTGGCATTGGATTGGTGGAACGGAAACCGGTGTATTTTGGGTTCTTCCCAGTTGTCCGGCGTGATCGTGGGCATGACCCTCAGCACACGCCCGGAGGAGATTTACCGGGCGCTGGTGGAAGCGACAGCCTACGGTGCCAGGACCATCATCGAAAATTTTGAGAACAATGGCGTTCCGGTGGAAAAGATCTATGCTTGCGGTGGATTATCACGCAAGAGCGCATTGGTGATGCAGATCTTCGCAGATGTGCTGGGCCGGGATATTTATGTAGCCGCACGCACTCAAGCGGCGGCATACGGTGCCGCCATGCACGCTATGGTGGCCCTGGGACAGGAAAATGGCGGTTATGCGACCATTGAGGAAGCGGTGACACATCTGACACCCCCGGTGGCAAAATGTTGGAAGCCCATTCGGGAAAATCACGAGAAGTATCATGCGCTGTTTGATATTTATACCCAACTGCATGATCTGTTTGGCAGAGAAAATCCCCAATGGATGCGAAAATTAATGGAATTGAAAGCATAAAATGATCCGGACTGGGTTACCAGTCCGGATCGAGCTTTTTATTGTGCCGTGTGCTCTACTTCCTTGGGAAGCAGAGACTGATAGGCCAGTGCATAGGTGACGTTCACTTCGTTGCGCCGCCAGACATACAGCCCCAATTGCAGCAACGCATACGCACCAAAGAACAGGAAATAGGCGACATTGGCATCGATGGGCAGAGAAATGCCCAACAGCTCCAGAAGCATATCCCCGTAGCAGATGGCACTGATCAGCCCATCCAGCAGGAAATACCACCAAAAATGCAGATCCAGCTTCAGAAGGTGCATACAATTGCCCCGCATGAGGATACGGCTGGCCCGCAAGGCGTTCATGGCGCTGCAAGGTTCATGATCCATGAGCCAATACTCCGCCATCCGGAACCGGTAGAACAACGGCGCTGACAGGAGCAGGAAGCAGGATAGAAACAGGGCGATAATGGGGAGCTGATAGGCGCTTGTGGCGGTAGAAAGCAGCTGGGTCAGTGTGGCTTCGTCGAGAAGATCCTCTGCCATGACATCCTCCAGCATGGTCATGAGCTCCTGCCCCCAGGGTGTGATCATGAAAAGGGCGCTGGAAAGGTACAGACAGGCAAAGGCAATGCCCAGATAAATAAAACCGGTGACGAGCTTTAGTCGGAAAACGGGGCCAAAACGGCGGAAGCCTTTGGTTAGATCCATGGGCTCGGTATCTTGACCTTGGGCAAGGTGTAGGGTGTAGTAGGTGTAACCTATCTGCCAGAAGGGCAACGCAATGCTCTGAGCTAACTGCAATACTGTCTGGACGGTGGTGAGCAGGGAGCGGGTGCCAATGCCGCTCAAACCACCGGTGCTGGCGATCTGCTGCTCCAGCAGGTAATTGATGAGGGAGAGCAAGGCTGAGATCAGCAGAAAAGTGCCAGTGTGGAGCAGGATCATCTTTTTGGGATCATAATTGGCACCGGTCAAACGTCGGTCAGCCTCAGATCGTAAGGTGGAAAATTCTGGTAGGGCCATAGATAGACTCCTTTAAGCTTTTTTCTCTATGTTACAGCAAAAGATCAAAAATAGCAAATGAATTTTCTGTAACGATGGATTTTTGTAAGAAAATGTGCTATGATAGGGTAAATTATAATTACCGGGGGTGTTTCGATGGAGCTGGGCGCACGACTGCGGCAGGAACGACTGGCCAAGGGCTTGTCCCAACGGCAGCTGTGTGGGGATGTGATCACCCGCAATATGCTGTCCCAAATTGAAAATGGTACGGCGAGACCATCCATGGATACACTGCTGTATCTGGCGGCGAAACTGGAAAAACCGGTGAGTTACTTTCTGGGGGGCCAGACGGAGAAACCTGCGGCGGAAAGGCTCATTCGACAGGCCAGGGCGGCGCTGGAAGAAAGACAATGGGAACAGCTGGGGGCACTGCTGGAGCAGTATCAAGAGTCTCATGCACTTTATGATACGGAATTTTGGCTGCTGAAGGAATACTGGCTACTTCATCGGGCGGAAACGGCGCTCCGGGAGGAGCGACGGCAGTACGTGCTGGAATTGCTGACAGAAGCGGAAAAGGCGGAGAAACAGACGGTTTATGGCTCTGCGCTGAGCCGTAACCGGATGTTGCTCCAGGCGAAAGTGGATCCGCAGGCACCGCTGCCCACGGAGGATGAGCTCTTGCTCCTGCGGGCACAGCGGGCATTGGCGGAGAAAAACCTTTGTCAGTGCGCAGCTCTGTTGGAGAGCTGCGAGGAGAAAAACGATCTGTGGTGGCAGCTGTACGGGGAATTGGCTTTGGGACAAGGCCAGTATGAAAGGGCAGCGCAGGCATTTAATCAGGTGGAGCGCCCGGCCCTTTACGGCAAGCTGGAGGAATGCTACCGCCGACTTGAAAACTACCAAAAAGCCTACGAATATGCTTGCAAACAGCGAGAAGGCTGAAAATGCCAGAGAACACATTGTCGACCGGAGCGGACTGGGAGACAGGGTATCAGATTTGCCGTGGGGGAATTGCAGCGCTTTTTCTGCTCCTGGCCTTGTGCAATCCGGGGAAATGGTATATAATAAAGGCCAAGAAACGATACGGAGGAAATTATGGCGTTTCAATTCTTTCGAAAAAGGGCATCCCGGGCACCCAATCAGGGCGGTATGTCTCATTATAAATCTCATTTGGGCAGAAATCTGCTGATCATCTTGGCAGTCTTGGTGGTGTTGGGCATTGGTGCGGTGATCTGCTTTGCGCCGCAGATGATCACCGGATTGCTTGAACACATTCCGGGGGTTGGTACAGAGCCCTCCACGGAGCCGCTGCCCACGGAACCGGATCAGGTGATCCACATTGTGGCAGGCGGAGATGTGAACATCACAGATAAGACTGTTGCCGCCGGATATTCGGAGGGTACCTATGACTACACGGAGGTTTTTAAAGATGTGCTGCCGGTGCTGGCCCAGGCGGACGCAACGGTTTTGAATTTTGAGGGCATTCTGGGCGGAAATGTCTACGGAAGTAACACGAAAACAGCGCCCCGGGAGCTGGTGCAGGCGCTGAAAAATGCCGGTGTGGATCTGCTCCAAACCGCCAATTCCTATTCCATTTACAACGGTTTGACGGGCTTGAGCGCAACGTTGGACGGTGTCCGCTCTGCTGGTCTAACGCCATTGGGCACCTTTGCGGACACGAAGGAGTTTGAAAACTCCGGCGGTTATGTGATCTGGGATATCCAGGGTATCAAGGTGGCCTTTGTGGCCTTTACCAAGGGTATGGACGGTATGGGCCTGCCTGCCGGTAGCGAAAACTGCGTGAATTTGCTCTACGAGGATTACAACAGTGTTTACCAAAAGGTGAACACGGAAGGCATCACCCGGGTCATGGAAAATGCTGCGGCCCATCAGCCGGATGTGATCATCGCTCTGCTTCACTGGGGCAGCGAGTATAACGACCAGATCAGCAAATCCCAGACCAAGATCTGCACTTTGCTTCAGGAGCTGGGGGCGGATGCCATCATCGGGACACACTCCCATTATGTGCAGAAAATGGAATTTGACCCGGAAAACGGAACGTTCGTTGCCTATTCCCTGGGGGATTTCTACGGAGAAGGGGAGAAAAGTGGTACCAATTACGCGGTATTGCTGGATCTCGAGATCACCAAGTCCGGCGCTGACGGCACCACTTCCATCACCGGTTTTGATTGTGTGCCCATTTATTTGGACAAACCGGAAGAAGGAAAACTCCGGGTGCTGCGGATCCGGGAGGCTATCCAGGGCTACGAAAACAGCTATCTGGGTGCGGTGTCCCAGCAGACCTACAATGCGATGAAATCGGCCCTGGAGCGGATCCAGAGCCGCACTGGTATCGAATAAGGGACAGCCGCTCCGACCGGAGCGGCTGTTTTTGCAACTTTTTACGGGATGGGCATAAGCTGGTGGATGAGGTGATGTTTATGCCCATTGTGAAAACGGATGTACCCATGACACCGGCCCTGTGCGTCGAGACGATCTTGGAGTTGACCCGGCGCTATCCCTTTTTGCGCAGCCGGGTGCTGACGGAAACGGCCTACAGCCGCCCGATGCGGACGCTGACCATTGGAACCGGTGCCCGGCGGGTGCTGTATACGGCGGCCCACCACGCCAACGAGTGGATCACCACGCCGCTGCTTCTGAAATTTGTGGATGAAATGGCCCGGGCTATGGAGACTGGCGAGACCATCGGCGGGGTGGATGCCCAGACCCTAGCTGAAAATGTGACCATTGATACCGTGCCCATGGTGGACCCGGATGGGGTTGCGCTGGTCACCGGGGAACTACAGCCGGGGCAGGCCCAGTTCGAAGATGCCCAGAGGTTGGCTGCGCCCTTCCCAGCCATTCCGTTCCCGGATGGATGGAAGGCAAACCTTGTGGGGGTGGATCTGAATTTGAATTACCCCGCCGGGTGGCTCACCGCCCGGGAAATCAAATACGCCCAGGGGTTCGACCGCCCCGCCCCCCGGGATTTTGTGGGCCGGGCGCCCCTGGATCAGCCGGAGACCCGGGCGTTGGCTGCGTACACCGAGGAGACCGATCCAGCCCTGGTGCTGGCCTACCACACTCAGGGAAAGGTCATTTACTGGCAGTTTGAGGACTATGTGGTCCCCGGGGCCCGGGAGTTGGCAGAGCGGTTTGCTGCCCTCAGCGGCTATGCTTTGGAGGATACCCCTTATCAATCTTCCTTTGCAGGCTACAAGGACTGGTTCATCAAATATTTTCGCCGCCCTGGCTTTACCATCGAGGTGGGGGAGGGGGAAAATCCCCTGCCCATCGGCCAATTTGACGAGATTTACCGGGATAATTTGCCCATTCTGATCGCCGCTGCCCGGGGAGCATGATAGTGACGGTTGATTCTGCTGCGGGGAGGCTTGGTAGCTGATCCACAGCAGAACTCCTGGAGGGGGTTGTGGTGGTTTACTTTTTCTTCCTTTTATGATAAAATAAATGGTAATCCCAATTTGGAGGGTTTCCATGAATTTCGACAATACTTATGTAAAAATAGATCTGGACATCATCGCCCAGAATTTTGAAGCCGTGCGCCACAGGGCCGGTGTTCCGGTAATGGCGGTGGTCAAAGCTGACGCCTACGGCCATGGGGCCGTGCAGGTGGCAAAGCTATTGCAGGATAAATGCGCCTTTTTCGGCGTTTCTTCCATGCTGGAAGCCCTGGAACTGCGGCAAGCTGGTCTGCGTAACCCCATTTTGATTTTGGGGCAAACCCCGGTCTCCGCTTTCCCCACCGCTGTGCGTGAGGGCATTCGCCCCACCATCTTCCACTATGAAGACGCAGCTGCGCTGTCCGCCGAGGCCGTAAAGCAGGGTGTCATCGCTCCGTTCCACTTTGCCGTGGACACCGGCATGAGCCGTATTGGCTTCCAGCCCACGGAAAACTGCGCCGACCTTTGCGCCCAAATCGCCCGGATGCCCGGGTTGAAAGCCGAGGGTCTGTTCAGTCATTTCGCCACAGCCGACTGTGCCGATCTGACTCGGGCCAGAAATCAGGCGGCGCTTTTTGAAGACTTTGATCAAATGCTGAAAGCCCGGGGCATCAATATCCCCATCCGGCATCTGGACAATTCCGCCGGTCTTATGAATTTCCCCTGCCGCTATGAAATGGTACGCTCAGGTATCGTCACTTACGGAATGTATCCTAGCGCCGAAGTCCCGACGGAAAATCTTTCCATCCGTCCCGCATTGGAATGGATTAGCCGTGTGACCCACATCCAGCAGCTCCCTGCCGGGCGGGCCATCAGCTACGGCGGCACCTTCGTCACCACCCATCCCACCACTGTAGCTACCATCCCGGTGGGCTATGCTGACGGCTACCGCCGCAGCCTTTCCGGACGGTTCTATGTGCTCATTCACGGGCAAAAAGCACCCATTCTGGGCCGGATCTGCATGGATCAGATGATGGTGGATGTCACCGATATTCCCGGTGTGAAGCTGGAAGATCAGGTGACCCTGGTGGGCCGGGACGGTGCCGAGGAGATCACCACGGAGCAGATCGCCGCTGTAGCAGACAGCTTCAACTATGAATTCGTCTGCGGTATCAGCCGCCGTGTTCCTCGGTTTTATGACCAGGGTGGTGTCCGGGTCCGTGCTGTTCACTACCTGCTGGATGTCTGAGAAAGAGGAAACACTATGAACCGTGCATTACCAAAAATCATTGTTGCCCTGGCGCTGATCCTGGCACTGCTGGTTTCTCTGGCACTTCTGCTCCCCAAAATTCCGGGGCAGTCAGATACTGAGCCGTCCACCAGCGGAACGCCGTTTCTCCCATCCACCAGTGCAACGGAAGATACCGTGCCGCCTACCACGCAAGCCCCCACAGAGCCCTCAACGGAAGCACCCATTATCAAAGAAAGCACTGCAACGATCAGCGCCACCGGCGATATTTTGATGCACATCCCTGTGATCAATTCCGGGCGAACGGAAACGGGTTACGATTTTTCCAGCATCTTCCGGTATCTTTCCGATTACGTTCTGTCTGCCGACCTGGCGGTAGCAAATCTGGAGACCACCTTGGCAGGTTTGGACAACGGCTATTCTTATTCCGGCTATCCCCAGTTCAATTGCCCGGATGAGATCGTCACCGGGCTGAAAAATGCCGGTTTCGACACCTTGCTTGCCGCCAACAACCACTCCTACGACACCCGCAGCGTCGGCTTCAACCGCACCGCCCAAGTGATCCGAGACAACGGCCTTCCCGTGCTGGGCCACAAAGAAAATCCAGACGATCCCAACTATCTGGTCGTTGATGTCAACGGCATTCGCCTGGGTCTTGCCTGCTATACTTATGACACCGACAATTCCCCCGACAAAAAAGCCCTCAACGGCATTACCATGACCAATACCGACGCCGCTTTGATCAACTCTTTTGATTACGGCAATTTGGACGCTTTCTACGCCGAAGTATCCGAAAGCATGGCCCAAATGGACGAGCAAGGGGTCGATGCTGTGATCCTGTTTCTTCACTGGGGCAACGAATACCAGATCCAGCAAAATGCCACACAATCCTCCATCGCCCAATCCCTGTGCGACCTGGGCGTGGATGTCATCATCGGCGGGCACCCCCATGTGGTGCAGCCCATGGAACTGCTCACCTCCACCACCGACGATACCCACAAAACCGTCTGCCTGTATTCCATAGGCAACGCTGTTTCCAATCAGCGGGCAGCCTCTATGAACCTCAATACCGGTCATACCGAGGACGGTGTCCTTTTCAGCGTCACCTTTGCAAAGTATTCCGATGGTACTGTGGTGCTGGAATGTGCCGATGTGCTCCCCACCTGGGTCAACAAGCATATCGTTTCCGGAAAATACGAATACAATATTCTCCCCCTGGACCGCACCATTGAGGATTGGAAGACGCAGTTTTCCCTAACAGACAGCACCTATTCTCAAACCACGGCCTCCTACGAGCGCACGATGGCTATTGTCGGTACCGGTCTGGAACAGGTAAATCAGTATCTATCCCAGCGCCAGGCAGAAATCGAAGCTGCGCTGGGAGTCCAATAATGGCAAGCCGGAAGCAATGCTTCTGGCTTGCCATTTTTAGAATGTACACAATGTAAGTGTCAAATCTACAAAAGGAAAGCCTGGGGGGTGAATCTGCTGTTTTGTCTGCAAGCTCTGGTTTGCTTCCAAATAGCAGATTACAGTAGATCAGTTACTGAAAAGTGGAACGGCCTTCAGCTTCTCACCAGTGGAGAAGTGGTCGTAAATACAAAAAGAAAGTCTCCAATGAGGCATCCAACGGGTTCGGATCGTAGGGGAGATCGCAGCCATAAATGAGAATGTAGAAATTTGACTGCCATTGGTACAAATTTTGCGGGTTTGTAAAATGAACGCTTGCTTTTAATGGGAAGATTTGTATAATAAATGTTGACAAGAGGATGTGCAAATTGTGCATCACGGATATCGAGCGGAAGGAGCATTCTGATGATGAAGATCGAAATGCAGACCTTTGGAAAAACGAAATTTGGTGAGACCGTCACGGCCTATACCATGGAAACGGCACAGTTGCGCCTGCGGGTATTGGACTGGGGCGCCACCATCCAGAGCGTGTGGGTCCGGGACCGGGACGGCAACTGGGTGGATGTGGCCCTGGGCTACGACACGGTGGCGGAGTACGAAAGCCGGGACGGCTATCTGGGCGCCTGCGTGGGCCGGGTGGCAAATCGGCTGGGCGGGGCGGAATTTACCCTGAACGGCGTGACCTATCCTTTGGCGAAAAATGACGGAAACAACCATCTTCACGGCGGGCTGCGGGGCTTTGACAAGTACATCTGGCTGACAGAAGTGCTGGAAGATGGCGTTCGGTTTTCCCGACTTTCCATGGATGGGGAGGAGGGCTATCCCGGTAATTTAAAGGTCAGCGTGACTTATCGGATGCGGGAAGACGGATTTCAGATGGAATACGATGCGGTGTCTGACAAGGATACCCTGTGTGACCTGACCAACCACACCTATTGGAATTTGGCGGGGGACGGCAGCGCATTGGAGCAGATCTTGCAGATCCATGCAGACCATTTTCTGGAAAACAGCGAAGAATGTCTGCCTACCGGTGCGATCTTGCCGGTGGAAAACACGCCCTTTGATTTCCGGCAGCCGAAAAAGATCGGTCGGGACATCGATACTGCGGATGTGAACTTGAAAAACGGCAGCGGATATGATCACAACTTCTGCCTGCCCGGCACCGGGGAATTGACCCGGGCGGCGGTACTGCAAAGTGAAAATAGCGGCATTGCCATGGCAGTGGACACCACCATGCCGGGGGTGCAGCTTTACAGCGGCAATTTCCTGGGCCCCTGGCCGGGAAAGGGCGGAAAAATGTACAACAAACGGGACGGGGTCTGTCTGGAGACCCAGTATTACCCCAATGCTATGGTGTGCGACTTCCAAAAGCCCATTTTGCGGGCCGGAGAAAAGTATCATCATGTGACACGCCACACTTTTTGGATCATTTGAGGTGAAAAAGATGGAACTGAAAACAGTTTATGAAGCGGTGGATTCCCTGCTGGACTACGCCAAGAAAACCCAGCTTCTGGATCCGCTGGACGAGACCTTTGCCCGGAACAGCCTGCTCATGGAGCTGAAACTGGAGGACTATGTGCCCCAGTCCGGCATGATGGGCTTCCCGGAGTGCCTGGAGCGGCTGTGCGACTATGCAGCGGAATGCGGCATCATCGCCGATACCGTTGCGGAGCGGGATCTGTTTGATACCCGGCTCATGGGCCATTTGACACCCCGGCCCAGCCAGGTCATCCGGGAATTTCAGCGGCGCTATGGGGAGAGCCCCAAGGCAGCCACGGACTATTTCTATAAGCTGAGCCAGGACTGCAACTACATCCGCCGGGATCGCATCGCCCGGGATGAGCGGTGGGAAGCGGACACCAAGTTCGGCAGATTGGAGATCTCCATCAACCTGTCCAAGCCGGAGAAAGACCCACGGGATATTGCGGCGGCGAAGCTGAAAAAAGCGGCGGGATATCCCAAGTGCCTGCTGTGTGTGGAAAATGTGGGCTATGCGGGCACCATTTCCCACCCGGCCCGGCAAAATCTGCGGGTAATGCCGGTTCGGATGAATGGGCAGGAGTGGGGCTTCCAGTATTCCCCCTATGTGTATTATAATGAGCATTGCATCGTCATGAACACCAGCCACACCCCCATGGTCATCGACCGGGCGGTGTTTGACAAGCTCTTTGGCTTTGTGGAGCAGTTCCCCCACTATTTCCTGGGCTCCAATGCGGATCTGCCCATTGTGGGCGGCAGCATTCTGGCCCATGAGCATTTCCAGGGCGGCTGCCACAGCTTCCCCATGGAAAAAGCCCCGGAGGAATTCTCCTTTGAAGTGGCGGCATTCCCGGCGGTCCACTGCGCCGTGGTGAAGTATCCCATGACGGTGCTGCGCTTGAACAGCGCTGACCGGCAGCAGATCTGCGATCTGGCGGGGAAAATTCTGGAAAAATGGCGGGGCTATACCGACGAAAATGCCTGCATTTATGCCGAGACCGACGGAGAGCGGCACAACACCATCACCCCCATCGCCCGGATGCGGGAGGGACGGTACGAGCTGGATCTGGTGCTGCGCAACAACCTGACCACACCGGAACACCCCATGGGCGTGTATCATCCCCATGAGCATCTGCACCACATCAAAAAGGAAAACATCGGTC
Organism: uncultured Oscillospiraceae bacterium; assembly: GCA_964528715.1. Taxonomy (GTDB): domain Bacteria; phylum Bacillota; class Clostridia; order Oscillospirales; family Oscillospiraceae; genus Faecousia. The sequence goes on from CAZGTR010000004.1 coordinate 12,557, forward strand.
TGATCGAGGTCATGGGCCTGGCAATCCTTCCGGGTCGACTGAAAAAAGAAATGGCAGATCTGCGGGCGGCCCTGCTGTCCGGCGAGGATCTGCGGCAGAACGAGACCCTGGCCAAGCACGCCGATTGGGTGGATGCGTGGATGCCCAAGCACCCGGAATTCTCCGCCGAAACGGCGGAAAACATCATCCGCCATGAGTTCGGACAGGTGTTCGGCGAAGTCCTGGAGTGCGCAGGTGTGTATAAATGCACGGAAGAAGGCAGAATTGCCTTGGAAAAGTTTATTGCGGAGGTTCAAAATGGATAAGATCTATCAGTTTACTGCCCCAGGCCGGACGGAGATCGGCGGCAATCACACGGATCATCAGCACGGCTGCGTGCTGGCGGCGGCGGTGGATATGAAAACCAGCGCCCAGGTGCAGCTGAACGGAAGCAACATCATCCGCATCGACTCGGAGGGGTATCCCATCGTGGAGGTGGACATCCGGGATCTGGCGGTCCGGGAGGAAGAGAAGAACTCCACGGCGGCATTGGTCCGGGGCGTGGCGGCCAGCTTTGCAGACCGGGGCTATCAGATCGCTGGCTTTGACGCCAAGGTCAGCTCTACGGTGCTTCCCGGCTCCGGATTGTCCAGCTCGGCGGCATTTGAGGTACTCATCGGCCGGATCCTCAACGGATTGTTTGCGGACAATGCGCTGTCCGCCATCGAGATCGCCCAGATCGGCCAGTATGCGGAAAATGTCTACTACGGCAAGCCCTCTGGCCTGATGGATCAGATGGCCTCCTCCGTGGGCGGCTTCGTATTCATCGATTTTGCGGATCCCAAGGCCCCTGTGGTGGAGAAGGTGGACTTTGACTTTGAACATTCCGGCTACACCCTTTGCACCATCGACTCCAACGCCGACCATGCCGACCTGACGGATGAGTACGCATCCATCCCGGTGGACATGAAGGCGGTGGCAAAGGTGCTGGGCAAGGAAGTGCTGCGACAGGTGGATGAGGCGGCATTTTACGCCGAGCTGCCCAAGATCCGGGAAGCCACCGGCGACCGGGCGGTGCTGCGGGCCATCCATTTCTTCAATGAGAACAAGCGGGTACAGGAGCAGGTGCAGGCGCTGAAGGCGGGGGATTTTGACAAATTCCTGGGCTTGGTGAACGACTCCGGCCGGGCTTCCTGGACGCTGCTGCAAAATGTCATCCCGGTGGGATATGTGGCCCACCAGGACATGGCGCTGACGCTGGCTCTGTGCGCCCAGCTTTTAAAGGGCAAAGGTGCTGCCCGGATCCACGGCGGCGGCTTCGCCGGTACGGCGCTGGCTTTTGTGCCCAATGAGGGTTTTGACGCTTTCAAGCAGGGTATCGAGGCGGTGCTGGGAGCCGGACATTGCCACAAACTGCACATCACGGAATAATGCAAACGGGCGGCACATGGTGCCGCCCGTTTCGTCTGGGTCGAAAATGAGACCAAAACAGGCGAAATTTATCAATTTCAACTATTTTTGAAAAAATGCCATCAAGCAAAATATCTAAAAAGGGAATGCTCCGTCTGTTGAAAATCAACAAAAATTATGGAAAGTGCATATTTTGGGCAGAAAAATTACAAGTTGTTATTTACAATTTGACGAAAATGTTATATAATTCGGATGTAAGTTCGGATGGGGAAATTGACCAATTTGAACTTGCATCCGGCGCCAATGGCGCAATACATCTTCTATCATTAGGAGGAAAAAAGGAAATGAAAAAGTTTTTAGCCATCGCACTTGCAATCGTTATGGTCTTTGGTATGGCTGCCTGCGCAGGCAACACCAATGGCAAGACCAAGGTCTCCGTATTCTGGTATGACGAGTCCGACGTTTATCTGGGCTCTGTTCGTGCAGAGCTGAACTCCAAGCTGGAAGCTGCCGGTGTCGAGTATGACAACCAGTATGCAACCAAGGATCAGTCCAAGCAGCTGGAGCAGATCAAGACTGCTATCGCTGGCGGTTCCAACCTGCTGGTCGTGAACGTTGTTACTTCCGGTAAGCCCGATGTTGCTCAGTCCATCATCGATGCCGCTGGTGATATTCCCGTTATTTTCTTCAACCGTGCTGTGGGCGAGGACGGCTCCGATGTGGAACTGCTGAACAAGAACGGCACCGCTTGCTTCATCGGCACCGATGCTCCCGAAGCTGGCCACATGCAGGGCAAGATGATCGGCGAGTATGTGCTGGCTCACTTTGACGAGCTGGATCTGAACAAGGACGGCAAGATCTCCTACGCTCTGATGAAGGGCGAAGAAGGCAACGTGGAGGCTATTTACCGCACCCAGTACGGTGTTGAGGATGCCAACGCTGTTCTGACCGCTGCCGGCAAGCCCGCACTGGAGTACTTCGATGCTTCCGCTTCCCAGAAGTGGCAGACCGACCTGGAGGGTGCATGGTCCGCTAAGGCTGCGAAGGAATACATGGACACCAACATGATCACCTACAACCAGGACAGCAATAACATGATCGAGCTGGTCATCTGCAACAACGATGGCATGGCCGAAGGCGTTATCTCCTCCCTGCAGCAGGCTGGCTACAACACCGCTGGCAAGCACTTGATCCCCGTGTTCGGCGTTGACGCTACCGACGCTGCCAAGGCTCTGATCGCTGAGGGCTCCATGGTCGGTACTGTGAAGCAGGATGCAGAGGGCATGGCTCTGGCTATCTGCGAGACCGTGAAGGCCATCGCTGGCGGCAAGACCCCTGTGGACGCACTGGCTGGTCTGACCGACAAGCGTCTGAGCATCGCTTCCGATTGCTCCTCCAAGCTGTATGTTGCTTACGCTGCTTACACCGGTGAATAATTGAAATAGTTTCTGAGATCCCGGGCGGCTGCCATTCCGGTGGCAGCCGCCCCTTTCTCTTGAAATGGTGATCAATGGTCGGAAGCGGCAGACATTGCGCCGCCGCAGGGGGCAATGCCTGCCTTTTCCGATCATTTCGTAAAGGAGGAATATGAATGCAACAGGATGTCTTGCTGCAAATGACAGGCATCTGCAAGAGCTTTCCCGGTGTCAAGGCCCTGGACAATGTGAGCTTGACCGTTCAAGCGGGTACCGTCCACGCACTGATGGGCGAAAACGGCGCCGGTAAATCCACTTTGATGAAGTGCCTGTTCGGCATTTACAACAAGGACGAGGGACACATCTATCTGGAAGGACGGGAAATCAACTTCAAAAGCAGCCGGGAAGCGCTGGATAACGGCGTGGCCATGGTGCACCAGGAGCTGAACCAGGCGCTCAAGCGCAATGTCATGGACAATATCTGGCTGGGCCGCTATCCCACCATCGGCGGTATCATGGTCAATGAAAAGAAGATGTACCAGGATACCAAGGCGATTTTCGACGAACTGGATATCAAGGTGGATCCCCGGCAGATCATGAGCACCATGCCCGTTTCCCAGCGGCAGATGGTGGAAATCGCCAAGGCTGTCTCCTACAACTCCAAGGTCATCGTCTTTGACGAGCCTACTTCTTCTTTGACAGAGGAAGAGGTGGAGCACCTGTTCCGGATCATCGATATGCTTCGGGCCCGGGGCATGGGTATTATCTACATTTCCCACAAAATGGCGGAGATCAAGCGCATCTCCGACTATATCACCGTCATGCGTGACGGTCAATGGGTGGCCACGGAAAAGGCCGAGGATCTGGAAATGGGCGACATCATCCGGCTGATGGTGGGCCGGGAGCTGACCAATCAGTTCCCCCCGAAAACCAATAAGCCCGGGGATGTGTACTTGAAGGTGGAAGGTATCACCGGTATGTACAACCAGCTGAAGGATGTGTCCTTTGAAGCCCGGCGGGGCGAGATCTTGGGCCTTGCAGGTCTGGACAGCTCCGGTCGGACGGAGACCCTGGAGAGTATTTTCGGCATTCGCACCCGCAAAGAAGGTAAAATTTTCCTGGATGGAAAGCCTTGCTTGAACCGCAGCGCCCAGGAGTCCATCAAAAACGGCTTCGCCCTGTTGACGGAAGAACGTCGGGCCACCGGTATCATGGGTGTGCTGAGCGTGAAGGACAATACGGTCATTTCCAGCCTGGACCGGCATAAGCGGTTTGGTGTTTATCTCAGCGAAAAGTCCCAGCGGGAGGACACCCAGCGTTATATCGATGCCATGCACACCAAGACCCCCAGCCAGGACACCAAGATCCGTAGCTTGTCCGGCGGTAATCAGCAGAAGGTCATCATCGGTCGCTGGCTGCTGACCGATCCCGATGTGCTACTGCTGGACGAGCCCACCCGTGGTATCGATGTGGGTGCCAAGTATGAGATCTACCAGCTGATTTTGGACCTTGCCAACAAGGGAAAGACCGTGGTGATGGTCTCCTCCGAAATGCCGGAGCTGCTGGGTGTGTGTGACCGGATCGTGGTCATGTCCGGCGGCAGAGTTGCCGGCGAGGTGGACGCAAAGAACACCACTCAGGAAGCCATCATGACTTTGGCTGCCAAATATGTTTAAGGAGGAACGCAACTTATGACGAATCCTGTTGCTACCTTGCAGCGCACGGCTGCTGAATATCAAAAAATGAGCGCAAAGGATAAGCGCCGCTATGTGACCGACGGCATTTTGAACAATGCATTGTATATCTTAATGCTGATCTTCTGCATCTACACAGCGATCCAGAGACCCAATTTCCTATCCCTCGGCTCTCTGGGTAACCTGATCGTGCAGGTGGCCAGCTATCTGCCCATGGCATTGGGTATTGCAGGCTGTATCGTGCTGACCGGTACCGACCTGTCCGCAGGTCGTGCCGTTGGCCTCACCGCTGCCATTACAGGTGCATTCCTGCAAAAAGCGGACTATTCCAATAAGATCCTGACCATGCTCCCGGAAGTCAACGCCCTGTGGCTGACGGTGACGCTGCTGATCGTCATTGCCATCGGCGCTCTGATCGGCTTGATCAACGGCTTCTTCGTGGCAAAGTTCAACCTGCACCCCTTTATCGTGACCCTGGCGACCCAGTTGATCACCTACGGCATTACATTGTGGTTCTTCGACCTGAACGGCAACAACAGCTCCCCCATCGGCGGCCAGGATCAGCTGTATAAAGACTTCCTGGGCACCACCATGTTCAAAATGGGCACCACCGTGATCCCGCTGTATGTGTTGTATGCGGTAGTCCTGGTGGCGCTGATGTGGTTCATCTGGAACAAGACCAAGTTCGGTAAGAATATGTTCGCCGTTGGCTCCAACGCAGAAGCTGCAAAGGTCTCCGGTGTCAATGTGTTTATGACCACGGTGCTGGTCCATACCCTGGCAGGTGCCATGTACGGCTATTCCGGCTTCGTGGAGGGCTACCGTGCCGGCTCCATCGCTGCCGGTACCGGCGCCAACTACGAGTGTGACGCCATTGCGGCCTGTGTCATCGGTGGCGTGTCCTTCGTCGGCGGCACCGGCAAGATCAGCGGCATCGTCATGGGCGTGTTCGTGTTGCGGATCATCTTCATTGCCTTGACTATGCTGGGCGTCAGTTCCTCCAGCAACTACATCATCAAGGGCGCCATCATCCTGTGCGCCTGCGCTTTGGATATGCGCAAGTACCTGGTGAAGAAGTAATGAGCGAAGAACAGAAAGAAAATCAGACCCCACCCTACCGTGGGCTGTACAGCAAGCTGAACATCCCGGTGAAAGCGCTGGACGCTGTGATCATCGTTTGTATTGCGGTGATCGTGCTGGTGGTGGCGATGGAGCTGCGTGATCCTGGATTTACCGTCACCTTCGATTCCCGGGGCGGCAGCGATGTCCCGGCCCAGAGCCGGATGTACGGCGAGCTCCTGGAAATTCCGGAGCCGCCCACTCGGGAGGGCTACACCTTCACCGGCTGGTATAAAGACTATGCCTGCGATGAATTGTGGCAGGTGGAGAAGGATACTGTGCAGGATAACTTGACCCTCTACGCTGGATGGGCGAAAAAGACAAACTGACATCTGAAAAAATACCGCCGCATAGGTAGCTTCTAATAAGACAGTATGAAGAAATACTGACATAGGGTAGCTACCGTACAGGGCGCGACAACGAAAATTGGCGATACTTGGTTTTATCAACCAGGTATCGCCTTTTTCTATCTTTAGCGAACTTAATTTGGAGGTAAATAAAATGCAGGAATTAACATATTCCCGTTGTGGAGACTATTTCGTACCCAACATTAAATTGCCTGATGAATGCAGACCTATCGGAAAATGGGGACAGATGTACAGAGATTATATCGAAGAACATCGCCCTGTTCTTTACACGCAACTTTGTCTTAGCGGTGTGTTATGGACATACCTTGCCAATTTGAACGAGCAAGCACAGAACCGTCTTGAACTCATCATCGAACAAATGAAAGCCGCTGAGGGCGTGACATAAGATTTGAAACAGCACAATCAAATAGCATGGATTGGAATGATGAATAGCATTCGCAGTCGTGCAGAAGAAATCGTGAAAAGCGAACTGATTTTTAACTGATGTGTGATAGGACTTGTGTTCAAATGGGGCACAAGTTCTATTTGCATCGCTCTTTTTTCTTCCTCTTTTCATGGTTGGGTTGATCTCTGAGAAATAAAATTTTCTGTCCAATGCTTTGTATACTCGTAAAGGTCGTCCAGTGATGTGGCAGAGTATCCTCTGCAATATTTCACATACTCGCACAGCAATCCTTCCAGAAAAATCTGAATGTCCAGTTCAATATAGGTACGATTTTTAATGCGGCTGTCATTATGGGATAGCTCCAGCAGCTTACCCGAACCGATCGCCGCCAGTTTTTTAGCGGCAAACAAAAAATCATTGGATTTGCATAGTAAACGATAATTATCATTATTCTGGCGAATGAATTCAAAAATAGAGTCGATAAAGTGCATGATATCCTGAGATTCCAACAACCGTGCATTGTCAAAGAAAGTATCGATCATCTCATTTTCGTAATCCTCTGCTACGCCGTAAATGTCATCATAATGGGAATAAAACGATCCACGGCTGATATCCGCACGCTTGCACAACTCACTTACCGAAATTTTCCCCAGCTCTTTTTCTTCGGCAAGCATTTGGGCAAATACCTTCTTTATCAGCCGCCTTGTCTTCTTTGATGAATTATTGATGTTTTGTGCTTTCATGGCTTTCCTTTCCAAACATGAACAATTATGTATGCAGTGTTCAAATTTTGACACCGATAAAATAATTGTACTTCAAATTTCAATCTAACAACATTATAATTCAACACAGTTGAAATGTCAACACTGTCAAAATCCGGAAAGGAGTTACAACATATATGGAACAGAAAACCGTGTTGAACACGAATGGTGAATATGTCATTGAAACCTCCAAGCTAACAAAGGATTATGGGTTCGGGTGAGGTGTTTTTGATGTCAGCATTCATGTTGACAAAGGAGAGGTCTTTGGATTTTTGGGACCCAACGGTGCAGGAAAGTCCACGACCATCCGACACCTGATGGGCTTTTCAAAGCCGGATAAAGGAAGGACCAAAATACTTGGAATGGAAACTTTCAATCATTACGATAAAATACTCAACCATGTGGGCTATATTCCGGGTGAAATTGCCCTTCCGGCAGGACTCACCGGTTGGGAATTCATTCACATGATGCAGGATATGCAAAAAATCCATAACAAGCAGCGATTGGAGGAAATGCTCTCCCTTTTTGAACTGGAAGATGCCGTCTTGCGTGGAGATACAAAACGAATGAGTTTGGGTGTCAAGCGGAAGCTCGCTATCGTCACAGCATTCATATCCGATCCTGAGGTGCTGATCTTGGGTGAACCCACCAGTGGGCTTGATCCGGTGATGCAGGAAAACTTCATTCAATTCATTCATCAGGAAAAGCACAGAGGAAAAACGATTTTGCTGTCCAGCCATATTTTTTCGGAAATCGACTCCACCTGCGATCGAATTGCCATCATCAAAGACGGCAGGATCGTGTCCGAGTTTATTGCAGATGACCTAAAGCACGCTTCTCGGAAATATTATACGGTGAGGTTTGAAAATCCAGCCGAAAAAGAAATCTTCAAAAGCAAATGCGGTCAATTGGCCAGCTATGTGCAAGCTACGGAAAGCAAAAGGCGCATCGATCTTTCCATTGAGGACAGAGACCTGAATGAGCTCATCGAGCTTCTGTCCACCCTTGCTGTGCATTCGTTTAGCAACCGAAAGGAAACTCTGGAGGATTATTTTATGAAATTCTATAAAGAGGATAAAGATTTCGGAGGTGCATTGCAATGAATATCATCGAAATTAAAAATCGGTTAATTATAAAATCAAATTGAACACCTGAACAAAAAATCCATAGTGGA
>CAZGTR010000005.1:0-12335 GCA_964528715.1 uncultured Oscillospiraceae bacterium
AGATTTCTACCAAAGACTAAAATCAATTTTGCGCATAACTCTTGACATTACCTATCCTTTTCATACAATCACCTCAAATGGATTAACAGAAATTGTGACAGAATATCCAAGAAATACAAAATATTTCGCAATTGAAAGCGGATTTGTACCCTTAGCAGGGAACACTTGCCATTTCGATGCAAACAAAAAAACGCACAAGCCACCAATTTGCGGCTTATGCGATCACAAGATGAAAAAAATATGATACCTCACTTTAAATTGAAAAGTGTGCAATCCATCTCTGCGCAAGCCGCCTATGGCGTTGTTTGCGAGAATCATGGCACGCACCCCTTGTCAATTTGTGTAGTATTTTGCTGGATGTACTTTGATTTTAACATTTGAATGCAAAAGCTGTCAAGCAAAATTTCCGTTCGTTTTCGCTTTTGGTTATTGGACCAAAAACAGGCTCATCATTTTGGCATTTGTGACCACTGCTCACACAAGATGTGTAAGTTTGCAGCACAACTGTGTTAGCTACAAAGACAAATGTCTCTTTTTTTCTTCAAAAATTGCCTGCAAGCGACCCGGTAAAAGGGCAACTTGCAGGCATAAAATGTTCCGATCATCAACCGAGTTTCACAAATTTGCACAGCATACAATAACCGAAATGCATAAATCGGCCCCTGGCTTTCCAGGGCAACCACTTGACCAAAGCCGGCAGCGACCGGCGGGCTAGGGCATGATACATAGCCGGATCCTGGGTCCGGATGTGCTGCCACAGTTCCTCATGGGCCTGGATCCGCTCTGGCTCACTTCCTCCGGCACAGGCAAACAGCATGGTATTCATCATGATCGCACCCAGACAATGGTTCATATAACGCCGCAGCGGTTTCTCCATCTGCTCGATCTGTGTATGGGAATAAGCGTCCACCATACACCGCATCACCCGCAGCTGCTGATCATACCGCCGAGTGAAGTTTTTAATATTCACTGACTGGTCTTCCCGTCCGATGAAATAGTGGTACAAGTCCACATCCAGGTAAAAAATCGTCTTCATCAGCGGCAAGGGCTTATAGGCATAGTAGTTGTCCACATAAAAGGTATGCTCCGGCAAGACGGTATCACTTTCCCGTAGACGATCCGTCCGGTACAATAAGCTGTGCATTAGCAGCACCTGTGCACCCCAAAAGCGCCCCACATCCTTCCAGGTGCAGTGCTGGTTCACTGGGAACTGCCCTCGCCAATGGCGCAGGAAGGTTGTATTGTCGTATGCGTGGTCGTAAATAAAGTTAGTGATGTAAAGGTCCGGGAGTCGATTTTCCCCCTGGTGCCGACGAATGGTGGCAAGCAGCGTTTGCAGTGCTTGTTCATCCACCCAATCATCCGAGTCCACCACCTTATAATAAAGGCCCGTAGCCTCTGCCAAGCCCCGGTTGACCCCGGAACCATGACCACCATTTTCCTTGTGTACCGCCTTTACAATACTGGGATAGCGAGCGACATATTCATCCGCAATGGCTGCCGTGGCATCCTTTGAACCGTCGTTGACGATGATGATCTCCACATCCTCGCCACCGGATAGGATCGTATCCACACAGTGGCGCAGATAATCCTGGGAATTATAGCTGGGGATCGCAAAGCTGATCAGTTTCATTTCAATTCTCTTTCTGCGGCTGTCAGTGCAGCCGCTATGGTGATATCCATATCGCAGTAGCGATACTGGGCAAGGCGACCGCCAAAGATCACGTGTATCTCTTTCTCCGCCAAGCGCTGATATTGCCGGTAAAGGGCGTCGTTTTCTTCGTCGTTCACCGGATAATAGGGCTCTTGTCCCGGCTGCCACTCCGAGGAATATTCCCGGCTGATGACCGTCTTCTTCTGATCCGCAGGATCGAACCATTTGTGCTCAATGATCCGGGTATAGGGTGTTTCCCCATCCGTATAATTGACCACAGCGTTTCCCTGGTAGTTGGCGGTATCCAACACTTCGGTCTCGAAGCGCACCGAGCGGTAGCGCAGTGCCCCCAGCTGATAGTCAAAATAGGCATCAATGGGTCCGGTATAAACGATTTTCTCCGCCAAAGTACAAAGCTGCGCTCTGTGCTCCAAAAAATCCACATTCAGCCGTATATCCGCACCTTCCAGTAGCTTTTCCACCAAGGCCGTGTATCCACCCATGGGGATCCCCTGATAGCGAGCATTGAAATAATTATTGTCAAAGGTAAATCGCACCGGCAGCCGGCGAATGATGAACGCCGGCAGGTCTCTGCAATTTCTTCCCCACTGCTTTTCCGTGTAGCCCTTGATCAGCTTCTCATAGATATCCGTACCCACCAGAGAGATCGCCTGCTCCTCCAGATTTTGGGGCTGAGTGATACCAGCGCTTTCCCGCTGCTGGCGAATCTTCTCCATTGCCTGTTGGGGGGTCGTGACCCCCCACATCCGGTTAAATGTATACATATTGAAGGGCAGTGAATAAAGCTCTCCAAGATAATTTGCTACCGGAGAATTGGTAAAACGGTTGAACCGGGCAAATCTATTGACATACGTCCAAACGGCCTCGTCATTCGTGTGGAAAATATGTGCGCCATAGCGGTGTACCTGGATGTCTTCAACTGCTTCCGTGTAAACATTTCCGCCAATATGGCTTCGTTTTTCCACAACCAGCACCCGTTTTCCTGCATCCATCGCCTGCCGTGCAAAGGTAGCGCCAAACAGGCCAGCCCCCACGATCAAATAGTCATATTTCATGTATTATTTCCCTTTTCTGATCTTTTCTCCCAGTATAACACATCTGTTCTCCAAGAGCAATGGAAGAATTTCTTAATGTTTCTTTTCTCCTGCGTCCTTGAACACGATCTTGTTCACCACGAAGAACACCACCATGGAAACACCGCCATTTAGCACCGTCGTGCCAATGTTATACAGCCAGGGTGCCACAAAATGACCGGCCACCGCGGCCCAAACGCAATTGATAGAGTTGACCACGCAAGTCACCACGCAAAAGGCCAGCAGATACCACATTCCCTGATACAGGATATTTCCCTTGCTCCGGAACACCCAACTCCTCTGAATGAAGAAATTGATCACTTCACCGATGACCATTGCGATCATGTAGGCAGTAAAATACGCAATACCACCTTGATCTGCGCCATAGCCGATGATATACCACTTAAACTCGATACCAAACAGCTCCAGGTCGATCCCCGGGAAGCCGAAATCCCGGCTTCCCAAGAAGGCAAATGCCGCAGGCAGAAAGGTCAGAAGCAGGTATTTGAACACCGTGATACCGTTGCTCACCAGCACAAACAATCCGCCCTCCCGAATCCACTGGGCCGCCTTGGGATGTTTATCGATCCATTTTTTAATTGTTTCCATGTTCATAAGCCTCCAATTGTTTTGTGAATTTCCGATTAGCTGAGAGATTACGGAAGAAATCTCCGATCAACCGCCCGGCTCCCCTCCAGAAGTGACCGTTTACGATAAACAGGATATCCTCCACCATTTTACTGGACACCATGCCCCCCGCCATTTTTCCAATGGCCCGGAAGGGCATATTGTAGATGAACATGATATTCAGATCCGGTGTCCCCTTTGCTTCCGCTTTTTCCTTTAGGTGGGTCAGCAATTTGTAGACACACCGGGCCGCTGCGCTTTTGGCGTAATACATCTGACAAATGGCATCGTTGGCTGTCAGCTCTCCCTGCCAGTGTCCATCCGGGATGGGATGACCCAAAAGCCGCTCATACTCCTCATCTGTGACTTTCTCGATGTGTCCGCTTTCGTAGGTAGGCATTTTCTCATAAGGAATGGGTGCCTCGCTTCCCAGAACACGGATGGTGCCATTCAGACGCACATCCCGGGCGCTGGCTGCCACCAATATCTCATAGTTCGCTGTTTCCGTTTCCCATCGATCTGTTTTTATATTGAAATATCGGAATGCCTTTTCATCCAGGGAAACGGTAACACGTTTTTCTTCTCCCGCTTTCAAAAACACTTTTCTAAAGCCCTTCAATTCTTTGCTTGGGCGGAACACACGTCCATCCTTGCATCTGATGTAGATCTGGGCCACTTCCGCACCATCCCGCTCACCGGTATTGGTCACTGTAAAACAGACATGGTCCTTCGACACTTCCAGATCCGAATATGCAAAGCTGGTATAGCTCAAGCCATGACCAAAGGGATATCGCACCGAAGCCCCCACCGTATCGTAATACCGATAGCCCACATACAGACTCTCCCGGTATTCGCTGGTCCGGTTCTCACTGGGAAAATAAGCATAGGAAGGATTATCTTCCAGGATATGGGGCCAGGTCTCATTCAGCTTACCACTGGGATTGATCACGCCCAGCAGCGCATCTGCCATTGCCCCGGCTCCCGCCTGACCTCCCAGATAGCCATGAATTGCTGCACGGTAGTTTCCTTCCTTGGGCATTACGAAGGGAGCGCCACCGGACAGGACCAAGATCACATTTCGATTCACCGCACACACGGCCCGGATCAGTTCCTGTTGGCCCCGGCTCAGCTCCATGTGCAACCGGTCCATTCCCTCAGACTCCATGATCTCATCCAGGCCCACACACAGCAGCACCGTTTCCGCACTTTTTGCCACCTGCACCGCTTCGTCAATGAGCGCCTGCTTGGGAGCCGGGTTCTTCCGGTCAAAGCCTTGGGCATAGCCGGTAATGTGCAAACGCTTTTCCAGCTCGCTGTACAGATCCTCCACCCGGGTGGGATTTACCTGGCTGGATCCGGCGCCCTGGTATCTGGGAACCTTGGCAAAATCGCCAATGATCGCAACACTTGCTCCTTCCTTTAGGGGTAGGATTCCATCATTTTCCAGCAGTACGATGCTTTCCTCAGCGCAACGTCTTGCAACTTGATGATGCTCATCAACATCGAAAGTCTTTGGTGCCTTTTTCACTGCCTCGTGGGTCTCAAATATCACCCGCAGCAGCTCCTCCAGCCGCTGATCCAGGACTGCTTCGTCGATTTTTCCCGCCTTTACATCCCGAATCAGCCCCAGAGCGCAGTCCGTGCCGGGTGCAGGCATCACCAGATCACAGCCAGCCCAAACACCCTCAGTATGGTCATTGTCAGCGCCCCAATCCGTGACCACGAAGCCATCAAAGCCCCATTCTCTGCGCAGGATCTGATCCAGCAGATGCTCGTTTTCATTGGCGTATACGCCATTGACCCGGTTATAGGAGGACATAATGCTTTTGGCGCCGCCCTCCTGCACAGCAATTTCAAAGCCAGTCAGGTATATTTCCCGCAATGTGCGTTCATCCACCACCGAATCCATAGCCATGCGCCGCAGTTCCTGGGAATTTACGGCGAAATGCTTTGGGCATGCGGCAATACCATTGCTCTGAATGCCCCGAATAAAAGCCGCTGCCATTTTGCCAGCCAAATACGGATCCTCGGAGAAATATTCGAAATTTCTGCCACACAGCGGGCTGCGCTTGATATTTAGTCCTGGGCCAAGAAGCACATGGACATCGTTTGCAGCCGCTTCCTCCCCCAGCGCACGCCCCAGTTCTTCTTCCAACTCCGGGTCCCAGCTGTTGGCCATACTGGACGCTGCCGGGAAGCAGGTAGCCGGGATAGAGGCGTTGAGTCCCAGATGGTCCCCCGCTCCCGCCTGCTTGCGAAGGCCGATGGGGCCATCGGACAGGAACATCGCTGGAATACCCAGGTGCTTGATCTCCCGGGTCGTCCACGTGCTCCAGCCTTGCAGCAGCGCTGCCTTTTCCTCCAGCGTCAGCTTTTGGATCAATTCTTTCATTTGTTGATCACTCCTTCTGGTTTATTCAATATGCCGTAATATATTTCAGATACCGTTGCCAGAGATTTGCAGCGCAGCCTGCGCCATCCCGGTATAAGTGGTAGGCACTTTGGGGGACATAAATCTTCAGTTGCGCCGCTCTCTCCAGCAAGCCTTCCCCCACGCTAGGTGTCGTCTCTTGATGGAGCAAATTCAACCGGGTCAATGAAACGCAACCAGCAAATGCTCCATCTGGGATACTTTCAACGGTTGCAGGAAGCGTCAGCTCCTGCAAGTGTGTATTTTCCGCAAACGCCGTCTGCGTCAGGCCCACCACGGGTTTTCCATTGTAGCTGGAAGGCACCACCAGAACAGGCTCCTGCATTCCCTGTTCTGTCAATCCGGACACCAGCAATCCCGTTTCTCCCAGGCTTTCATAAGTAAACATCCCACCATCTGTCCCGTTCTCCTCCACCTGTGCGATGGGATCCGGTAATTGTGGCATTTTGAATGGCACATCCTCGTAATACCCCAGGTCATTGAGCAGGTCGCAGCTGAGCTGATAAGTACGCACCGCCATTCCTACCGTATTCAAGTGGAAATTGGAGTCGTAAAACCAACCGCTGTCCAGGATGTAATCGTTGGGGTCCGAAATGATCGGGCAATGGATCTGCGTCTGCAATTTGGTAAAATAGTGATATACCGCCTCCTGCGAGTCATCCGTCAGTGCGCCCCGGTTCATGGGTGAAAAGCTCATGACCACCCTTGCGCCTCTTTTTTCTGCCTCTTGGATATAATCGTTCAACTGCTGGACAAAGGCTTTCTCCAGTTCGACCCCGGCAAGATCAATGCTCTGGGCGCTGTCGTACCCTAATAGCATGGCATTGCCTGCCCGTTCATAGCGCATATCGCCATTATCGTCAAAAGACGCTTTGGCGTATGCACCCTCAGGCTGGGGTAGCAGTCCCGTTCGGTAGATCTGCACTCGTTCCTGTAAGTAAGAAAGGTAATTTCCCACCACAGCCGTGCGCTGGCTTTGATTTAAGTGGAGCAGCATTTTGGGTGTATCCTCTGCACATTTGAGCATGGCTGTGGCTCCAAAATAACTGGAAAAGGTCTCGCTGGCAGGCTCGATCGCCAGTACCACCACATCTCCCTCTCGTATCAGCCTCTGAGACAGGGACAACATAGCGCTGGTACCCACAGCGCCATAGAGGCCAAAGTTGCATACCGTATAGTCATAACCGCATTGCCGCAGGATCTGCTCCATCTGTGCAGAGTCCACGCCAAATGCCACATTGCTGCCACCCAGAACAACAACCCGCTTTCCTTGCGTTGTTTCCAATTTTTCGTACTGAGCTGTCAACTGCGCATAATAGGTATCGGCATAATAGGAAGGCAGCCACGCACCGCAAAGCAGCAAAACCATTGGCAACAGCAACGCCAGAAAAAGGACGGTTAGGATCCTTCGTTTCATTATGCTGCCTCCTTAGAACTGAAAATAGGCAAAACCAGCTGCTGCGTCGGTTGCCAGCAGAGCGATCCACCCCAAGGCAATGACCACCAGCAGATAGACATACCCAGCCGTCCGCTGACTGCGGGCAGTATCCTCCGTGGAACAGGCCAGGTCAAATTCCGCCAAGCGGTAAAGTTTCGCCATGCACACAATACTGAGCATAGTCTGCAATGCAGTCAAAACGGTCATATCCAGACTTTCGAAGCTGCTTGCCACGTAAGCGCTGCCAAATCCTATTTTTCCGATCAATCCACAGAAAATGCTTCCGATCTGCTCCAGACTCTCCGCCCGGAACAGCAGCGCCGCCGGTATAAAGATGAGAAACATATAGCTTCTTCTGATGAGTTTCCCCACTGGAGTCTCCCATTTGGGGCCAAAGCGCTTTTTGATATCCAGCACACTTTCCAGGCACAGCCAGAAAGCAGCATACAGCCCCCACAACACGTAGGTCCATCTAGCTCCGTGCCACAATCCGCACAGAGCAAACACGATAACGGTATTGCATAGTTTTCTTCCTTTTCCCCTGCGGCTTCCGCCCAGTGGAATATAGACATAACTGGTAAACCACCGGTTCAAGCTGATATGCCATCGCCGGAAAAACTCCGTATAACTTTGGGACAAGTATGGTCTGTCAAAATTACGCATTAGGCGCACGCCCATCATTCGGGCACAACCAACAGCAATCTCGGAATAGCCAGCAAAATCGCAATACATTTGGATGCAGAACAAGCTGCCTGCCAGGGCAATGGCCAGGGCGTTGGCATTTTCTATATCCGCAAATACCGCATTGACATGGAGACCGCAGAAGTCCGCCACCACACATTTGCGTAAAAAGCCGCACAGCATGATCCGCACACCAGATATAAAATCCCCTTGGTCCCAGGTGTGCTCCTTCTTCAGCTGGGGCAGTAAATTCTCCGGACTTTCGATAGGCCCAGCTACCAGCTGTGGGAAATAGGTCACATAAAGGGCAAAAATGATTGGATCTTTCTCCGCATGAAAATCGCCTCGGTATACATCTATGGTGTAGCTCATTGTCTGGAATGTGTAAAAGGAGATACCCACAGGCAGGATTAGGCCCAGCTTCGGAACACGATAGGAAAGCCCCAGTATCCGACTCAGCTCATTCACCGTTTCTCCGAAGAAGTCCCAGTATTTGAAGAAAAACAGCAGTCCCAAATTCATGAACACACTGGTCAGCAACAACAACTTCATGGCCACAGGTCTGTTCCGATTTTCCTCCATTCCAAGACTGCAACAGTAATCCACAGCGGTGGAAAACAAAAGCAGCAGCAAAAATACCGGATTCCAGTAACCATAGAAAAAATAACTTGCCGCCAACAGCCAATAACGCCGCCCTTTGTGGGGCAGCAGCCAGTAGATTCCCACCACGATGGGCAGATAAATCAAGAAGGCAAGAGAGTTAAAATTCATTTCCAGCCCTCCAATTCCAGCAGCAGAAACACCAATGCCATGGTGAGTACTTCTTCCATCCCTGCCCCAAGCAAGAGAGTGGTCGCCATTGCAAAGATACTCATAGCGCAGGCAGCGATGGTAAGCCACCCTCGGCTGGACCGGTAGTGTCTGTCAAACAGGCAAAGGCCAATGGCCCCGCCATACAGGAGCCACAGCAGGGGCGTGCTTAAAATAATGCTTTCGCCCACAGCTCCAACAGCTCCTTTCCCTTTACTTTATCCGGCTTCCCAGAGGGAGTATATGGAATGGACGTCACGATCCGGATGCCCACAGGAATTTCATTTTTATGCAGGATCCGGGTCAATCCAGCCAGGATCTCTTTTTCTGACAGACAGCTCACCGCCATAGCACAGGGAACCTCTCCCTCCCTTTGACTTGGAATGCCCACCACCATAGCACGCTCCACCCCAGAGATGGAAAGCATTGCTTCCTCGATCCGTCCTGGAGAGAGGTTAATACCGTTTCGAATGATGATATCCTTTTTTCGCCCAGTCAAATGCAGGATCCCTTGTTCGTCCAGAAACCCCAGATCGCCGGTATGCAGATATCCCCCTTCATCAATTACCGCTTTTGTCTGTACCTCGTCGCAATAGCCTAGCATCTGCTGCGGCCCCCGGACACATACTTCCCCCACTTCTCCAACGGCAGCTATCCTACCATCCTCCCGAAGAAGCATTCCTTGATTATTGGGATAGAAACGGCCTACGCCGTTGCAACGCAGCTGCCTTGGCATTTGGGCATCGCCGCAGGAAATGCCCACGCACTCAGACATTCCATACACCGGCACCAACGTCATTTCCAGTACTTTCTCGATTTTTTCAAACTGAGCGGCTGTACAGGGACCACCGCCGATGAACCCACAGCGCAGGGTGTGCAGATCATACGCACCCTTTTTCGCCGCCATGTTTAAGTAAAGCGCCGGGACCCCGTTCATTCTGGTGATCCCCCGGCTCTGGATCACGGACAACACTGTATCCAGATCGCCGCCCGGTGTCAAATACAGGCAGTGGCGCAGCACGATGGCGCCTGTGAGCAGCGCCAAACCAAATACATGATCCATAGGCAGTGCCCCCAAGGCCACATCATCTCGCTGATATCCGCCCAAGGGAGCGGAGGCCTGCAAATTGGAAATCAAATTATTCTGGCTTAGAATGACCCCCTTGCTTTTCCCAGTGGAACCGGAGGTGAAAATGACCATTCCGGGGCCACAAGGATCCGCCCCAGGTTCAAAGGAACCACTCTGCGTTTCATCCAGCGCCACCGTACTCTTGGGGCCATAAAGCTCCCAGTACCCCTGTTCATCCGTAAGAATGTAAGGGATCCTTTGCGGCAGTGCAGCCTGTTCCAGCGTATTGCGAGCTGTACAGCGACCGTTGCACAGCACTGCCACCGCTCCGATGGCCTGCAGAGACAGCAATTGAATGGCGCTTTGCGCACGTTGGCTCATCCGCAATGCCACCCAGTCTCCACTGCGGATCCCCAAGCGCCAAAGCTGCCCCGCCGTTTTTTTCACCTGAGAAAGCACCTGCTCCACCGTCAGCCATCCGTCCTCATCTCCCAGCAGGCGCCTGTTTGGCTCTTCGAGGGCATACTTCTTTAAATAGTCCAGGAAGCCGATATTATCTTTCTGCATCAAGACACCCCTTTCCAAATGCTGACATAATGGCCGCACCCAAGTTCTTAGGATGCGGCCATCGACAGGTTTAGATCAAAACCACGGCAACCGCCATCAATACCGTAAGAGCGATCGTCGAGATCTTTATCGCTTTCCGGTCTGAGATCAAGCTGATCACCAGCCAGATCAGGCTGCCGCACAGAGCGCCCGCCACCAGATTTCCGCTGAGGATCGCCACAAGCACGCAGGCAATGGCACTAAGCCATTCTCCCACAGATCTCCAGTTCAGCTTTTTCAAGGAAGCTGCCATGGAAACGCCCAGGCAAACCAGCACAACATCTACAATGGCAAACACCGCACCGCTCATCAAATACACGATACCGCTGTTGCCATAGGCAAAATAATTCCACTGGTTCATACTGATGACCGGATAAGTCTCCGTTGCGAACAGTGCCGGAAAGGCCATAACGAACAGAGAAATGACAAAACCGATACAAGCCACGATGGATGCAATACCGGATTTGCCATGATCCTTCGTTGCAGAAACAGAGCTGACACCGCAGCTCATGCCCGCCACACCGAAGAATGGTGCCAGCACATTGGTGATAGCATTGCAAGCAGCTGCCTTACCCATCCCCTGATGGGTATCCAGTTCCACGGCACTGCCTTCTTCCGCATCGCCGTTGATCTGTTCTTGAGCTGCGCCCAAAGCACCCTGAGTGCTGAACAACCCTGTGAACACAAACATCAATACACCGCCGATGACAGTCAGCAATGTATTACCGGTGTAGGCAGAGAAATCCATACCTTTGGTGAACACCTGGCCCATGTTTTCAAACACAGCCTTGATAGAGTCCATGGCATAGGTCAAATAGCTGTCCGCAAAGGGCGTGGTCGGGCTGGCCTGGGAGCCGGCAATGAGCCAGATCCGGCCAAAATTGATAAAGGATTCTGTGTTGGAAGTGTCCGTTCCGTTAAGCAATACCATCGCACCGGCAAACACCACCGTACCACCCATCAGCGACCAGAACACTTTATGCTTACGCTTCAATGCGCTGAGCAGTGCAAACATTGCCAATGCGACAGCTGCTCCAATGAGCCCCCATAGTTTCAACGCTCTCATATCACGCAAAGCAAAGCCAGTAATGGAACCGGTTTCAGAAACGGCAAAAATGCCCGTCTGCTGTAGCGCATACCAGCCAACACACAGGCCCAGTGCCGCCGGCAGTGCCTTACGCACCGGAGCCGTGATCCCTTCCCACACCCATTGCCGTAGCTTGGGCACACAGCAGATCACCGCATAAATAACGCCGGCGATCAAATTGATAAGCAACAGATTTTGCCAGCTCAAACCAGATTTGATGAGCACCAAATTCAACAAGCCGCCCGCCAGGTTCATCAGCGATACCTGGGTAAACGGAAGCCGGGCTACCAGGCCCATGAGCAAAGTGCCGATGATACAGATCATCAGCGAACCAGCATACAGATCGGTATATAGATGAGCCGCCTCAATGTTTTCCTGGACACCAGGAGCATTGACCAATTCTCCGCTTATGCCAATGCTCTGAGCAACCAGCTGTACATTCATGAACAGCACACAGATGGACACAAAAAACATCGTAATGCCTGCCAGGATCTCACCGCCCAATGTGCCGCCCCGATCCAAATGATGGAAATATCGGTTCAGTGCCAGAGAAAGTCCCGACGGGCCTCTGGGGCCTTCATCCTCGTATTCGTATTCATATTCTTCGTCCAGGATCTCCTCTTCGAGCTCCTGCACGGTATCCTTCAATTCTTCATTTGCCATAGCATTTTCTCCGTTATTCGGTTTGGGTGCGGGCCGAACATTGCTGTCAGTCCGCACCCGGGTCTTGATTTCACTTATTCATTTTCTGCCTTGTCTTCAGCTGTGGATCAGCCCATAGGACCGCCGGGCATTCCGCCGCCACCGGAGGAGTTTCCACCGCCGCTGGACTTGGAGA
>CAZGTR010000005.1:12435-19486 GCA_964528715.1 uncultured Oscillospiraceae bacterium
CCGCCGGGCATTCCGCCGCCACCGGAGGAGTTTCCACCGCCGCTGGACTTGGAGAATTCGAATGCTTCGCCATCCAGCGTTGCATTGCCGGAGAAGAAGTAGGTAGTGGACTTCTGGCCCCAGTTTTCCGTGATTTCCACCGCTGCGGTCAGAGAAACGCCATCCAGAACAGCCTTCTCTGCATCGGTCTTGTCAGTCTTGAAGGTCACGACAGTGCCTTCCTGGAAATGTCCCTCTGCGTCAGGCTCGGCTGTTGCAGTGAAGGTGCCGCTTTCCCGGATCACAGTGGTGTTGCTGACACTAGCGGTCAGCTCGTAGATATTGTTGCCAGCAGCGTCCTTACCCAGGCTGACGCTGACGGACAGCGAGCCGGCGGTGCCGGAAGCGCTGTGACTGTACTTGTTTGCAAATTCCACAGCAGCCGTACTCGTTGCCATGTAGGCCTTTGCAGAAGCATCCTTCACCTCGCCGCCGTCACCCACTGCGGTGACATTGACGGTGTAGGCCTTGCTGCTATCCAGTTTCACCTTACCGGAAACGGTGGTGTTATTGTAGGTAAAGCCCTTGTTGGGACCGTTGACGGAGTTGGTATAGGAGAAGTCTGCCATTTCGATGGTCTCCACCACCGTACCGCCCTCGGAGATCTCGAAGACCATCTTGGTGGGCAGACCAGTGACGGTCATGCAGTTGTGATAGTAATCGCTGGGAGCGGTGATCTGAATGTAGCCATCCTCACCCACTGCGGCGGTAAAGCCGGAGGGTGTCTGCAAGGTTCCGGGGACGACAAACTCCAGCAGCGCTGCTTCCGGATTGGGGACCTCATCGGTGGCATTGGGGATAGCCTGGAGCACATAATGGCCCACAGGCAAGGTGCTTAGGTCCGTGATCACAGCGCCGACTGTGGAAGCAGAGGAAGAATACTCACGGTAGATGACCTTACCGTCGATCTTGCCATCGCCGTCACTGTCTGCCAGACCAGAAACGGAGCCGGTCTGCTCAGACCACAGATAAACAGTGGAACCATCTGCCAGAGTAATGGTGGAAGACTGGTTGATGGAGGACAGGGCCTGTCCGGTGGTATCATTGATGATCTTGCCCACGCCAACAACATAGCTGTCAATGCCCTTGACGGCATCGAAGGAGAAGGCGCCGGTAGACTTATCATAGGTCAAATTTGCGGGGGAGACACTTGCTTTCTCTGCGCAACCGGCTAACAACGCCAGACTCAACACCGCAATGGTGATGCCGCAGACGATTTTTTTCATTTTCAACATTGTGTTCTACACCTCCTGATGGATTTCCAGGCTGCCGCCGCATGGACGGCAGCCCGTTTCAATAATTACTTCTTTACAACTCTTACCTTGCGCTTCTTGGGCATTGCCACAGCGAACAGCACGATGGCTGCCGCACCCAGAAGCACCACATTACCCACAGCGATAATGATTATGGGCAAGGTGTCATTGGGGGCGATCGTTGTCAATGCATTCAGTGCATCGATGTTATGGCTGTACTGATAAACCGCATTACGAGCCAACTCATGGATCATGTGCTTGACATAGTTGGTTGCGCCATTGCCTTCAGAGTCGATGGTCACATAGGTGTTGCCATTGCTCAGAGGACCGGTGCCCAGCAGGCCGCCTTCTGCCATGTACCAGAAGGAATAGTTGTTGTAAACGTCGCTGGAGGAACCGTCACCGTCAGTGATCAGCATACCGTCCCAGCCCCACTCGTCACGCATGATGCCCACATGGAATCCATAGTGAGACCAGGCCATACCAATGGAGTTCAGAGCACCCATGATGCCGTCTGCGTTGAAGTACTTGGTTGCGATCTCGTAAGGACGCAGGTACAGGGAGCGGATGGCAGACTCGGAAGCCCAGGTGTTAACGCCGTTACGGTTGGTATCGGAGTCATTCAGTGCGCAGTGCTTGATGAAAACGTGCATACCGGTAGACTGCAAGCCCTGGACCACATGACCGCCGATCATGCCGGAGATGAAGCCGTCCTCGGAGTAGTATTCGAAGTCACGACCACCGAAGGGGGTCCGGTGCAGGTTCATAGCAGGTGCGTAGCAGTAGGGAGTATTATTCAGCAGGTCCTGATGACCGTAAGCAACGCCCTCGGCCTCTGCCAGTTCGGTGTTCCAGGTTGCTGCGATGATACAGGCGCAGGGCCACCAGGTGCAGTCTGCGTTCTGTGCGTTACCGGCTTCGCCGGGGCCGTCAACGGCCAGGGAGAACAGCTTACCGATGGATTCGGCGCTCTGGGTGTGCCATGCGTTGTCGCCGGCCAGCGTATCCGCTTCCTTAAAGGAGAGCATATTGGTCAGCTTATCCCAGCGCACATCGTCAGAAGGAACGCCTGCCATGTGCTCAACCTGCAGCTTGGTGGCAGTGCCTTCTGCGGCGGCAGCGGACTCGCTGTCATAGATCTTCACATAACCGTCGGTGTCCTTCACGGTCTCGCCGTCGGCATTCAGTGCCACATAATACAGGGCATTCCATGCGATGATCAGGCCGTGATCGGAGGTCAGGTAACTTTCATCGGTCTGCAACAGACCTTCCTCGGTATACTTTTGCAGGATGAAGTTATTGTTGCCGTAGCCGTAGAGGATCTCAAATGTTCCACCGCTGCCGAAGGAGATACCATCTGCCAGAATGGTCTCATACAAATATTTCATGCCTTCAGAGAAGCCGTCGGAGCCGACCAGATCCATAGGTGCCGTCTCCATTGCTTCCTTCACGATGGTAGCAGCATCACGCTTACCAGCGGTAGAGCCGGTGACCACAGGGGTGGTGCCCTTGCCGTCAGCAGACCAGACATAGCCATTGCCACTGTACTTACCTGTCAGATCATCGGACTGGTAGGACAGGATCTCGATCATGCCCGCATGGAAATCGCTACGGGACAGATAACCCAGCTTATAAGTGCCGGAAGCGCCGCCGTTGATCAGCATGGCGCCGTCGCCAGCCGTCACGTCGTTGAGCTTGTTGCTTGCAGTGCTTTCTTCTCTGACGGTCACGCCGTTGATGGTGATGACACGAACGCCTTCGCCGTCTTCGTCATAAACCAGCGTGTTTTCCAGGTTTGCAGAAACGGTGTCGTAGTCAACGCCGTAATCTTCCTCATTTGCCCAGCCGTGAGCATTGGGAGAAACGTGGAAAATGTACTCGCCCTTTTCCAGAACATAAGTACCCTGACCGAACTCGTCATAAGTGGTCAGATCGTCGGTGGAAAACTCGATGGTGATGGTCTCAGACTCACCGGGCTGCAGGACCTTGGTCTTGTCAAAGCCCATCAGGACCACCTTGGGAACTTCCAGGCCAACGCCCTTGATACCCAGGCCGGAGTCCTGTGCATAAGGAGCTTCCATGTACAGCTGGATGACATCCTTACCGGCATAGTCACCGGTATTGGTGACCTTGATGGTCACGGAGTTGGTGCCATGGGCTTCCAGCTTGATATCAGAGGAGACGATCTCCTGCTTGAAGGTGGTATAGCTCAGGCCGTAGCCAAAGGGGAACTGGACCACTTCATCATAGCCGGAGTAGGTGGCCTGAGGACCGATGACCTTCTGCTCCTCATAAGAGCCGTTCACATCCACATCGGAGAAATACTTGCCCTGGGACAGATTGCCCTTGAACTTGATGGACTGGAACGCCGCACTGTCAAAGTAACCCATTGCATCTGCCGTCTCGTAGTACCGGTAGCCAACATAGATGCCCTCGTTGTACTCATAGTACTTGGTGCTCTTGCTGCTGGTATTGACATTGGCGTAGGACTGATCGTTTGCAGAATAGAATGTGGGATTGGTGGTCATATCATAGGTCCAGGTGTCCACCACATGGCCAGAGGGGCTGGTAACGCCGCCCAGGATGTTAGCAACACCGTACATACCGGCTTCGCCGGGATGGCCGATCCACAGGACCGCTTCCACATTGTAATCATCGTTGTTGATAAAGCCGCACTCAATGGGCTCTGCGGAGTTTACCAGTACAACTGTCTTCTTAAAGTTCTTCTTACAGAACTCCAGCAGATCCTTCTCGTTGTCATCCAGCTCCAGATACACACGACCGGTGGTGGTGTCTTTATTGCCATCATAATCCAGAGAAGGAGATGCACCTTCTGCACCGGACCGGCTGAAGGTCACGATGGCCACATCGTTATACTCGCCGATCACATCAGAGGTGACGAACTTCTCATAAGTGGCGATGGTAAACTCATGGATATCCCGGTATGCCGTCCAGTCAAAGCCGGAAGCAGGATCTCCATCAGCCATATAGGAAGCATTGTTGCCGCCGTTATGGATATTGGCACCTGCGCCCAGCGCATTGCTCATCCATTCCCATGCGGTCTTGTTGTAGTCAATGCCGGCGTTTTCGAATGCCACGTTCATCATGGCGGTGTTAGAGTCGTCACGACCGCCGGCAGAGCCGGTACCGCCCTGAACATAGTTGAAAGAACCCGCGCCCAGAATGGTGACCTTGGTTTCCTTGCTTAGGGGCAGGGTATTGTTTGCATTGTAAAGCAGTGTGGCGCCTTCCTCTTCCAGCTTTGTCGCCACATCCGTACCTTCTGACAAGGTATAGGCACGGTCAATGTTCTTGGTGGTGATGGTGCCGTTTGCCAAAGCAATGGCATCACAGTTTGCGATCATCGCAATGTTAAAGACGATACAGGCAACCAGCAAAACCGCAACGGATGCAAAGCCGACCTTATTTTTTGTCTTCAACGGTGCTCTTTTGGGATTTTCATTGTTTTTCATTGATTTTCGCCCTCCTTATTTCATATAGAACACGCTTGTTTCGTTGTTGTCTTCTCTGACCACTCCCTTCTTACCGCTCTATGCAGATTTATTTTATTCTTTTTTTATACGCAACGGAGAATTTTGGCAAATTCGGTATTTTGTATGCCATAATTTGCTTTTTGTGGGCATAAATGCCAGTTTTGTTTCTCCGTATTTGTACACTTTTCAGGATTTCTCAGGCCATATACCATCGTCCTGCATCTGCCGCTTCAGGTCACGCAGCCACAGCTGGGTGTTGCGCAACGCCGGATCTGATAGCAGATGATAATTTGTGTCATAAAAATCCATATTGTGATAACAGTAATCTGCCAGATCCGAGATCAGCACAGCGCTATCCATCCGCTCCAGGTAATTTCGGAAAGAGGAATCCATCTGCCGTACATTCTCCCGTTGCTCCGGCGGCACAGCGTCCATATTGACGCAGGCATAGGATACATAGACCCTTGCGCCCCGTTGCGCCACTGCATCATAATAGCGCTCCAATGTGTCCATCGCCGCCCCTTGGAGGTAATCTGTATCCAGATAGACCCAGTCCTCCAACGGCCCTTCCTGCTCCGCTCTGTAAAACGGAATGCTTCCATACTCATCCACATAGAGCCGTCCACGGGTGTCTTCGTAGCAGCTCGCATAGTTTCCGTCACACTCCCGGAAGTCAAGCCAAGCGCCCCAGGAGTCTAAAAGATTCGGGAAACAACGCATATCCACCGCCTTTAGGAGATCATAATTCAACTCCAAACCGCACCAAAGCTTGTCATCATGACTCTCCATAGCGGTCACGCTCATCAGCTGTGTCTTGCTGGACAGCTCCGGCGTATGGAAGAAGATATCCCCCGGCTCCAGCCATGCTGTGATGATCTGCATTTGCAGCGCCGAATTGATCACACCGTTAACGCCTGTATTGATGACCCGATAGCTGTTTCCCAGCTGTTGTTGAAGATAGCCACCGTCCAGGTTGTACCACACGGAGCAGCCACCGTAAAACACCAGCTTCTTCTCCCCTTGCGCTTCGATAAGCAGATCCACTTTGTCCGCCAGGCAGCTCTCCTTCCGATAATTATAGCCGTACGGTGGCTCCAACGCATTGATATGCAGGGTTTGAAGGTCTACACAATTTGAAAACGCTTCCGCACAAATATCTGCAACGCCATCAAAGATCACCAATTCCCGCAGTGCTGCACCGCAAAAAGAATTCGGTTCCAAAGTTTTTATGCTTTTAGGCAGGATCACCATTTCCGCAGAACACCCTGCAAAGGCATTAACACCGATTGTGGTCACCGTCCAGCCCCCAAGCTGTTCCGGGATCACCAGGATCCGGTCGTCTCCCGTATAGCCGGTAATAGTCACGCCGTTTTCCTTTGTATAAGAAAACGCCCCTTCATCGCTCCAGGGTGCCCATTGGGCGTAGAGTGTCAGGCCTCCCTCGGGAATACTGACCCGGCTCCCCAAGCCGATCTGCTGTCCGCTTCCATCTTTTTGGGTATTCCAGCCAATCATGGTATATCCCGCCCGGGCAAACAGGTTTGTGCCGATCTCCGTATTGGGCCTTTGGCGCAATTGCAGATCGTAGGTCCGTTCCACCGCAGTCCCTTCACCGCCATTTGGCTCATAGCAAATGGTATTGAACCGGTTGGTCAGCACAAGGCGAATTTTCGCCGGATAACGGACCTCCCGCAACCGCAGATATTCCTTTCCATTTTCCACATAGAATTCATATTCCCCGTCATAATCTACCTGAGAAAGGCCATAGCCCTGCTCCAGTGCCAGTTCAAACACAGCATCCTCTCCCGAACGCACCCTCTGTGACTGGACCGGAAGATCGCACCCTTGCGTCGGCATCAAGCTGACCAATACCAGCGAATCCTCTGACTCTGTGGCAACACATCCCGTCAGCAAAAACAGCAGGACGAGCAGCATCCATATCCGTTTCATTCCATCACCTCTTCAAAAATGCGCTCCCCTCCGAAGCACGGCGCTCCGGAGGGAAACAGAAGGAAAAATGAAAAAGTACCCTGCTTGCTTCTATTTTATCACAGCCCTTTTTCTTCTGGGATTTTTGGCACGATTGGACCTTTTTGTGGAATTTTCGGTATTTCGTATATCTTTTGCACAATTCACTCTCCGTTTTTTATGCACTTTGTCACTTTTTATGTATAAAAATCGCCACACACAGACATATCTGTGTGTGGCGATTCAGTCTGTCAAAAAAACTACCAATACTCCCTGATTTGTGATATAATATTCACA